>JACDAZ010000425.1 GCA_013695175.1 Flavisolibacter sp.
TTATACTTTTGAATGATGATGCAATTAACGGGATGGGACGATACAATAGTAGCACTGGCAACACCACCTGGTGTGGGTGCCTTGGGAGTAATACGGTTAAGTGGAAAAAATTCAATTGATATAGCAAACCAATTATTCGTTTCAAAAGATATTTCTAAATCAAAAGCACCTGCAATACACGTTGGTTTTTTAAAAAAAGATCATGAAGTATTGGATGAAGTTGTTCTGACTCTTTTTAAAGCACCTGCATCTTATACAGGCGAAGATGTAATAGAATTCAGTTGTCATGGCTCACCTTTTATACACCAAAAAATTATTGAGGCATGCATAGAAGGCGGTGCAAGGTTAGCCAAGCCGGGTGAGTTTACACAACGAGCTTTTTTAAATGGAAAATTGGATTTAGCACAAGCTGAGGCCGTTGCTGATTTAATTGTAAGCAATACAGCTGCTTCGCATAAAACCGCACTAGATCACATGAGGGGTGGTTTTTCTTCTTCCTTAAAATCTTTGCGTGAGCAGCTTATACAGTTTTCGGCTTTGATAGAATTAGAGCTTGATTTTTCACAGGAAGATGTTGAGTTTGCAGACAGAACCAATTTACAAAAACTGGTGGTAGAAGCGCAGCATCATACAGGGCAATTGATACAATCTTTTAAACTAGGTAATGTTATTAAGCATGGTGTAAGTGTAGCCATTATTGGTAAACCCAATTCAGGAAAGTCTACATTGCTGAATGCGCTTTTGAATGAAGACCGTGCTATAGTTAGTGAAATAGCCGGTACAACAAGAGATACGATTGAAGAAGTATTGAATATAGATGGCATTTTATTTCGCTTGATTGATACTGCAGGCATAAGGGAACATGCAACAGATATCATTGAAACAGCGGGAATAGAAAGAAGCATACAAAAAATGAAACAGGCTGACCTGGTAATTTATCTTTTTGATGTAAATGAAATGCAACCTGATGAACTTAAAGATTTAAGTAGTGAACTCTCAGCTCAAAAAATTAAATTTTTGTTGGTTGGAAACAAAGCAGATCTCGCTAATGAAAAAGATGTTCGTGAAAAATTTAGTGCAGTAGGTGGTATCATTTTTATTTCTGCAAAAGAAAATATGCATATAGAAGTATTGAAAGGGAGCATGCTTGATATGGTGTTACAGGATAAAGTGCAGGGAGAAAATGTGATAGTAACCAATGCACGTCATTACCATACACTGCTACAGGTTGATGAAGCCTTATCAGATGTACTGAATGGTTTGGAAACAAAATTATCCGGTGATTTATTGGCTCTGGATATTAGAAGATGTTTGCAATACTTAGGAGAGATAACCGGCGAAATAACAAATGACGATCAGCTGGATTATATTTTTAGTAAGTTTTGTATCGGAAAGTAACCGACCAAAATAAACAAATAGGAATTTTATAAAACAACTGCAATGCAAGTAATACAATGCATCCAAAACAGGATATACGAAATAAGGGGTGAAAGGGTAATGCTGGACTTTGATTTGGCAGCCCTGTACGAAGTAGCTACAAAAGTTCTGAACCAGGCTGTAAAGCGGAATATTAAACGGTTTCCAAAAGACTTTATGTTTCGGCTTACCCTTACTGAATGGCAAAGCATCCGGTCACAAACTGTTACCGCATACGAAAGCAAAAATTCTTTAGGGTCACAAAATGTGACCGCATCCCAAAGCAGGCGAAACACCGGTATTACACCCTATGCTTTTACAGAACAGGGAGTAGCTATGTTAAGCGGCATACTGAACAGCGACAAGGCAATAAGTATGAATATTGCTATAATGAGAGCCTTTGTAGAAGTAAGAAAAGTGTTATTGCAGCAAAGCGATATAAGGGAGCAACTGAAACTGATTAAAGAAAGGCTGGGTGAACATGATGCACAACTAAACCAGATTTATGATGCAATGGAAAACCTGTTAGATGAAAAGGCAGCACAAAGAAAGTGGGATGAAAGGGAAAGGATAGGGTTTAAGAAATGATAATTATTAAAGCATAAAGGACAAATGAGAGAACCATTAGATTTAAATATTTCTTCTATCATTTCAAAGTCAATTATTCCATCCAAAGAATTAGAAGTACATGGC
>JACDAZ010000121.1 GCA_013695175.1 Flavisolibacter sp.
GTTAAATAGTTATGCATGCCCTGCGAAAACCTGTTACGGTAACTACCTGAATCATATAATAATACACTGCGTCTGCATCTGCCTAAAACTACTGCTGCGTTTAATCCTGCCGGTCCTCCTCCAACTATTATAACATCCCAGATATCCATACTGTTTTTTTTTGATGCAGTACTTGCTGCAAATAAGGTGCAAAGATGATTATTAATAATGGTTCAAACATTAATAAATACAAGTTGATTATCAATTGATTTGTAAAATTAAACCTGATGTATAATCAATTTTGAGCTGTCAAATTACATATTCTGATAAAAAATAACAATTACACTGTTTGTTAAGTGCAATGAATCACTAATTTCATCCAAGATTTAAAAAAAGAAATTAGCCATGACAGAAACCCTAAAAGACAATAAGCTTAAAAAAGTATTGATAATTGAAGATGAAGGCGACATGTGTTTGTTGCTGAATATTATGTTGAATGGAAAAGATATGGATCTTGACCATGTTAAAAATATAGGTGGCGCAGAAGAATATTTAAAAAACGAACAACCTGCTGTTGTCATACTTGATAACAAACTTCCGGATGGCTTTGGTGTAGACTTTATAAATGTAATTAAGAAAGATTACCCGGCTATTAAAGTAATTATGATATCCGGTTATGATGCTTCTGCCCGTGATGTAGCTTTAGAAAATGGGGCTGATATTTTCTTGCAGAAACCATTTACAAAGGATCAGCTGTATCAGTCAATCATGCAACTATTGAATTAAGCAAAAGGGATCTTTTGGATCCCTCTTTTTTTTATTGTAAATATTTTTTCAGCCAATCCTGAACTTCACTATACCAAAAGCGGCTGTTTTCAGGTTTTAGTATCCAATGATTCTCATCTGGAAAAACTATTAGTTTACTGGGTATCTGCAATCTTTGTAATAAACCAAAATTTTCAATTGAATTATTAATAGGAACCCTGTAATCTCTTTCACCAATAGTAATTAATACAGGTGTTTTAAAATTTGCAGCATAACGTATAGGATTTTGTTCATTCCATGCTGTTTGGTTCACCCAGGGGGCGCTGCCAATCATTACTTCACGTCCATACATATAATCACTGGTTAAAAATTGTGATTCACTATTTACAAGACCGGCATGAGAGATTAGTGTTTTATATCTTGTAGTAGAAGCCTGCATCCAGTTTGCCAAATGTCCTCCATAACTTCCGCCTCCGGCGGCTTGCCTGCTGCCATCAATAAATGCAAAACGTTTAATGGCATCATCGGCTGCTTCATTTATTTCCTGTGCAGGACCTTTTAACGGATCAAACTGAATGTCCTGTGAAAATTTTTCGCCATAACCTGTAGATCCTGTATAATCTGTAAGTAAAACAACATATCCCGGTGCAGCTAGCAACTGATAATTCCACCTGTAGCCCCAATTATTTTTCCAGGCGCTGGCAGGTCCTCCGTGCATAACAACAAACAATGGATATTTTTTGCCTGGATCAAAACCTGCAGGTTTCACCAACTTACTTCTAACTTGTTTTCCCCTGCTTGTTGTAGTCCAAAAAATTTCAGGTTCATGCATATCTAAAGTTGCCAGGGCAGCATCATTAAATTTGGTAATAAACAGAGGATTTGCAGGTGTTGTATTGACGCGGACTATCTCTGCAGGCCTTGTTGCACTCTCGTAATTGCTTATTACCACTCTGCCATCAGAAGAAACAGTAACAGATGTAAATGCACCATTCATTGAAGTAAGTGGTGTAGCATTTCCTTTACTTACATCTGTAACAAAAATTTTATCATTGCCCTGGTCTTCTACACTCATATATATTTTATTGGCAGGGGCAACAACATAATTATTAATAGGGCGGTCAAGTGAAGGAACTACAATTGTTTTGTTGGCTAAGGATGGCCAATCAACACGTGTTAATTTACCGAGGTTATAAACTTTTTGATTGTTGTTGGGAGAAGATATAAAAAATAAATGTTTTCCATCTTTTGAAAATGCAGGATTATTATGATTGCCGCTATTGCTGATCTTTATTGCATCACCTCCATCAATGGACAACCTGTATAATTCCGAAGTTGGGTCCTGGTAAGCAGCAGTGGTTCTATCCATTATAGCTACAAAAACAACTTCTTTGCTATTTGGTGCCCAGCATATATTTCCACCAAAAAAGAAACCTTCTTTAACGGTTGCAGAAACAGGGGTAAAAATATTTTTAGGAGCAGAGCCCGGTTCTACAGACTGTACAAAAGCATGTGTTTGTTTTTCGTCATTCCATACATCAAAATTTCTTATGGGAAAACTGGTGTAAACACGTGCATTGTACTTTAGTTTTTTTCTTTCTTCAGCAACTTTTTTATTAGCAGAATCTGTAAAATTGCCGGGATATACTTTTGTTGTATACAATATCATTTTACCATCAGGACTCCATTGAGGATTTCCAACGCCTGTTGAAACATTACTGAATCTTTGTGCTTCGCCACCTTCAGCTATATTGATAATATAAATTTGTGATACTTCATCTTCTTCACGCTTTGCAGAAAAAGCAATTGATTTACTGTCAGTGCTCCATTTATAACCACTTTCAGCACCTTTACCAAAAGTTATTTTTCTTGAGTTTGAACTTCCATCAGCAGGCACTATCCATAAGTCATTAACTACATCTTTTTCAACATAAGAAGGTTCTGTTACACTAAAAACCACCCACTTCCCATCCGGGCTCACTTCCGGTGATCCTACCCGTTTCATGGCTGTCATGGTTTCATGAGTAATGGGCTTTTTAACCTGTCCGGAAACAGTATTAATGGTGATAAAACAAAAAAGCAGAAAAAACAACTTGTGCATGTAAATTAAATTAGGAATGGAAATTACAGCAGAAGTGTAAATAAAGATTATGTTTTTTATTCTGTCCATAACCTGAAGTTGAACAACTAACCAAGATTAACAAGGTAGTTGCTTTCGAAATGGTCAAATGCACAACCGAACGATACACCATTGTTTAGGGGTTACTATTTGTATTTCTGTAAGGATTGGAGTTATATTTCCTCACTCATATGCCTGACTTATTGTTGCTTTTATGCAAAAGACTCCACATTCAACCGCTTAGCTATCCAGGGAATTCAATTTTCAGGCAAAGTTTTACTTGAAGATGATGCTTTGTGTGCTGATGCTTACTTCATATACCATAAAAAATATCTTTTTGCACCCTTGCCATGCCTGGCGATGTGTGGACTTTAAAACTTACCAAAGTAAAGATGACCGATAATACACTCGCAATTGGAAGAAGATTAACTGGCAGTTGAAATTAATTGTTCTTTTTAAATATGTTTTCTTGAAAGGATATATTATATTGGCAAAAGAAATATTAAAAATGAAATTGTATTTTTTTTGCTGCTTTTCATTTTTTGCTATTACATCCTTTGCACAAAAAAAGGAAGAAGGATATGATGCACAATTTAAACCTACATCATATGCTGCACGTTATTATGTTATAACTGAAAAAAAAGATTCCTTATGGTATAGGGAAGCTTATTATTTACCTGAGAAAGGTATGTTTATGAAAGGATCCTATATAGATAAAGATTGTAAAATTGCTCATGGAAAATTTAAGTGGTATCATGAAAATAAAATATTGAAAGAGCAAGGAACATTTGTTAATGGTAACAGAGAAGGAGAATGGTTACAATTTAATAAAGAAGGTGAATTAACTGATTCAGCAAGTTTTGTTGGGGGAAGAAAGAAAGGCTTTAGTTTTAGCTGGCACAAAAACGGAATGATTTCAGATTCCACATCTTTTGACGGATTAGGAAATGGCGTTCAGGTGAGTTGGTATGATGATGGCACACCCAGGCAAGCAGGTCATTATATTTCAGATACCTTGAAAAAAGGTCGCTGGCAATATTTTCATAGTAATGGAAAAATAAAAGCTGTTGAAGATTATGTAGATGGTGAACGAACTTCTTATAATTGTTTTGATGAAAACGGCATTAAATTATCTGAAACAGAGTGTGAAGAAAGAGAAGCAGAATTTTCTGGTGGAAGTTCTGCCTGGTCAGGATTTCTCAGCAAAAATCTTAATCCAAACTTACCTGCAAAAAAAGGGGCACCTCCGGGACAATACACTGTAATGATTCAATTTATTGTTGATAATGATGGAAAAGTTTATGACATTACACCTCTTACAAAATTTGGCTTTGGAATGGAAGAGGAGGTAATGCGCATTATAAAAAAATCACCACGATGGATACCTGCACAACAATATGGAAGAAAAGTAAAAGCTTACAGAAAACAACCTATAACTTTTGTAATATAATTTTCTGAGAATTAGTTTTTGTATTTGATTCATATTTATAGGATCATTTGAAGCCTTCATTTTTATTCCTCTTTTAAAACTCTGCATTTAAACAGGCACATTTTTTATACAATAGATATTCAATATGTTGATCAGCATATTTTATCATTACTGATCAGCATGCCAAAAAATTGTTGCTTAATTAAATGGCGAATATTTTTTCATCTTAAAAAGAAAGGAATAAAAAATGCTGGCAATGAATTATCGCGGCCCATTCAGGGTTCGTGCAGATCACAACAAACCTGATCCTGAAATTTTACATCCGCAAGATGCTATTGTTCGTGTTACCCGCTCATGTATTTGCGGATCAGATCTTCACATTTATCATGGTCTTGTTCCAGATACACGTGTAGGAACCACATTTGGTCATGAATTTACAGGTGTTGTAGAACAGGTTGGAACCGGAGTGCAAAAATTAAAAGTGGGCGATCATGTTTTAGTGCCATTTAATATTGCATGTGGCAGTTGTACATTTTGCAAGCAGGAGTTGTATGGTAATTGTCATGAATCAAATCCCGAAGCAACTGCTGTGGGTGGCATATTTGGATATTCTCACACTGCTGGTGGGTATGATGGTGGACAGGCAGAATATGTTCGTGTTCCATATGCTGATGTAGGACCTACCATAATACCTGAGGGGATGGACCTTGATGATGCAGTGTTGTTAACAGATGTGGTACCTACAGGTTACCAGGCAGCAGAAATGGGTGGTATAAAAAAAGGTGATACTGTAGTAGTGTTTGGTGCCGGACCTATTGGCATAATGGCTGCAAAATGTGCATGGTTGTTTGGTGCTGCTAGAGTAATTATCATTGATCATTTGGAATACAGGTTGGAGTTTGCAAGAAATTATTCTCAATGCGAGGCATATAATTTTAAATCATTGGGAGACCCTGTTGTATTTATGAAAAAGACTACCGGAGGTTTGGGAGCTGATGTTTGTATTGATGCCGTAGGTGCCGAAGCTGCCGGTGATACGATGCAAACTTTATTAGGAAGGAAAATGTTGATGACAGGTGGTTCTGCCACCGCCTTACATTGGGCTATCAATTCAGTGAAAAAAGGTGGTATCATTTCTATTGTTGGTGTGTATGGTCCTATTAATGCTCTGGTTCCTATTGGTAATGTAGTTAATAAAGGACTTACCATACGTGCAAACCAGGCTTCAGTTAAAAGACTTCTTCCAAGAATGATAGAACATGTACAGGCAGGAAGAATTGATCCAAAAGGAATCATCACACATAGAATACCACTTGAAGAAGTATCAGAAGCTTATCATATATTCTCTGCAAAAAGAGATAATTGTATTAAACCGGTATTGATTCCACCAAAAGCAGAAATGAGGGCTTAACTATTAAATTATAAATCATGGAAGATAAAAATATAGCATCAGTAAAGCCTTTTGAAAAAGAAAGGGAAAATCTTGCTGATAATTATAAGCATATTAATGGATGGGGTATAGATGCTGATCCGGAGAATGAGCCAACATACCCAATGAAAACATATACAGGTGATGACCACAACAGGTTAGAATGGGAGAGACCTCCTTTACAAATACAGACTGTTGAAATTCTTAAATCAATTGAACACCCTCGCTTAACAGCTGTATATGGTACAGTAGCACCACCTTCAGGATTAAGTGGAATGATAAGAAGATTTGCATTTAAATACAGCGAAAGTACCTATGCGCATTGGTTACCATTGGTATTTGCAGACAGGATAAATGTGGTAGAAGGAATTGTTGATGATCTTGCACATGGCCATATACCCAATATTTTTGCGGAAAAAGGCTGGAAAGCTGAATGGAAATATAACCGACAGGAATTTGTGCAGAATATAGCTATTACCATTGCCGTTGCTACAGCAGCCATAATTATATTCAGCAAGAGCAAAAAGAAAAAAAAGAAAAGTTTATTTAGTTTTTAGTGTTACATCATATTTTATTTTTTTTTGATGCTTGTTTTATATGTTTTCTTCAAGCTTATCCAGCGATTGTTGCCAGCCAACAATACATTCATCAATCATGGCGGATGGTATTATAATGATACATTTATTATACGTTCTATATGTACGGTTTTTTGTTCTTTAACTAATGCTGATGGTTCCATTGAAATTAAATTTATAAGTGAACACAAAATAAAATACAATTGATAAAAAATGTATTTCAAAAACGGCATTATGGAGGGGCTGCGTAAATTTGATAAGACTACAACTACTTATCTTTAAACATGAGCAGGATTTTATTAATATGGTTAATCATTATGACTTCTTATAAAGTAAATGCACAAACCGATCTTTATTTACGGAAAATATTGGAGAGGAACAAAGACTCTATTTTTAACCAGATTCTTAATTATCCCCAAACATATCGCCTTCAAATTATTTATACTGAAATAAACAGAGACCAGAAAAACCTTCCTTCTTTTAAAGATCATTATTTTAATTACGATCCGGATTTATATTTTAATCCGGCATCCATGGTAAAAATGCCATTAGCATTTTTAGCACTTGAAAAAATAAATGATTTGAATATAAAAGATGTTCATAAAAACACTACTATTTTGTTTGACAGTAGCGAAAGCTTTCATAGATCATTATATAAAGACACGACAGTCTCATCAGGTTTACCTACTATGGCTCATTTTATTAAAAGAGCATTTTTAGTAAGTGAAAATGATCCATATAACCGTCTTTACCAGTTGTTGGGACAAGAATATCTCAATAAAAATTTATGGAATAAAGGATATAAAGATGTCAGAATCACCAGGCAATTTATGGGACTGCCTCAGGAGCAAAACAGGATAACCAACCCTGTTCGGTTTGTAGATGAACAAAATAATAATTTATACAGTCAACCTGCTGCTATAAATAAAGATTCATTTGATTTCAGTAGAGAAATAAAATTAGGGAAAGCACATTACAGAAGGGATACATTAATTCAGGAACCATTTGATTTTACAAAGCATAATAACCTTTCTTTAAAAACCATGCAGCAATTGCTTCAATCGGTTTTATTTCCGCTCTCTGTTCCGGAACATCAACGTTTTCGGTTAACAAAGGATGATTATCATTTTCTTTATCAATACCTTTCTCAATACCCCTCCGAAACTCCGGATCCAAAATATGATGCTGATACTTATTACAACAGTTATGTAAAATTCTTTTTCCGGAATAAAAGTCATACAATGCCTCCTCATGTACGGGTATTTAATAAAGTGGGGTGGAGCTATGGCTTTTTAACTGATGTATCTTATGTGGTAGATTTTGAAAATAAAATAGAATACATGCTTGCCGCTACACTATATGTAAACAGCGATGAAATTTTAAATGACGGCAAATATGATTACAATGATGTCGGTTATCCTTTCTTATATCAATTGGGTCAAACTATTTACCAGTATGAATTAAAACGTAAAAGAAAATTTGTTCCGGATCTGAAAGATTTTGAAATAGAATATGAGAAAAGAGATCCTTCTGATACGAGACCTGTTTTGAAAGACGTTGACAATTAACAAAATCATTCAATATAATTTTATTGCACAAAATGCCAGCAAACACCTGCAAGATCAATAACGTTTACTTCTTTTCCATAAGGTTGGTTTGTAGGGTTGCCTAATTTTATTCCATATTTCTGCTCCAGCTGCTTTTCTTTGATTTCATTAAAAAAAATGTCTGCATTGTCAATGGCAACATTGATCATAAGATTTTCCGCAAACTCTTTATGATCATATTTCTGTAGTATAAATCTGCAATCATCTTTTACAAAACCAATGAAGTCGCCTGCTTCCCAGGAAATTGTAAAACCGAGGTCTACAAAAAAATTTTTCGATTTACCAAAATCTTTTCCGGATGGTACGAAGGGTTGTAATGAAAGAAATTTCATTTTTTTTATTAAAGCTACTCGCTTTCGGTAAATGATGTCACACTGCATCAATATTTATGCTCCCGTGAGCCTGGTCAGTCATTTTAAATTGGAATTTCAATAGATTTAAATCGTGAGTATGGAAAGACATAATAACCTCATATTTAGTAAAAGATTTTTCCTGGTATTGTGCTTCTCATGGTTGATCTTTATAGCAATTGATTTTGTTTCTCATACCACATTATTAAAAATCTTTGGATAGATGAAGAACATAATTTAAAGCCTAAGGAAGAACTTTTTAAATATATCCCTGAAGGTTACCTTTCGTTTTTGTTTTTCAAACTCATGGTAAGAAAGACGGAGTATTTACTTAAGAAAATTGCCGTCCATTTGTATGGCTCCAGGTATTTCCCAAGTATACGCATGAATTTGGTGTTAATTGAATGAAACTATCGAAATTCATTTTTTTAATTGAAAATAAAGGAGTTTATTTTCGTTTATAGAAATAAAGGTTTACTTCATTTGAGAATCCTTTTTCACTTAAAGTAAAAAAACCAGTCCCGTTATTACTGAAACAAACGGCTTCACCCTGGGGTTCTATTTTATAGGGAAGTTGTATATAGGATTTTTTCAAAACTTCGGAAGGAGCTTCATTGGAATTACGTTTGTAATAAAACAGATTTGTGTAAGTCTTTATAATAATCTCTTTTCCATCTAATGATATGGCTGCACCAACAACTGCGGAATAAGGTAAGGTGCCAGTAAGGCTAACGACATTTGATCCGGAATAAGGGTAATCAAGGCGGTAAATTTTTGCAGGATTATCTCGTTTTGTTATAATATAAATGTGTTTTGAATCTGGATCAATAATGAAAGCTTCAGAATCATGAGAACCATCAGGATAGGTAAAATTTATAGTTTCAATATTATAAACAGTATCTGTAGTAGCATTAGGTTCAGGAAATTTATAGAATTTATAACTGCTGTACACATGTGAGTTATCACCCGTTTCAGCTATATAAATATGATTTTCGAACAAAGCCATTTCTTCCCAATCCCTGTTGGTTACACCTTTCAGGAAAATGGTTTTTGAGATATTCCCATTATAATTAACCAGGTAAAGAACAGGTGGGTTACCTCTATCAGCATGTGCCCAAAGAAATCCATTATTTATTTTACTATCGGCTATGCCTGATATTTCATTTATTATTGGATTTAATTTATTTACAGAAGGAATAGAATCAAAGATTTGATTGACTATGATATCAGCATCATTCTTACAACTGGTAGTAAAGCCTGAAATAATATAAATGCATATAAAAACAATTATCTTGATCAACTTCATTATTTAAGTAGTAAACCGGGGTATTAAATAGGAATGAAATAATGAGAAAGTATAGTGAAGTTACAACTTCATTATTTAAGGTATAACTAAATATGGTTGCAGTATTTTAATAAAAATTAAGATGTAGCCGATGGACTTATGAGTTTTCTATTATTCAATAAACTATGTTTAAAACCGTTTCATCATTATTAAGGTAGATATGTTCCAGGTATATATAAAAGGAAAAAGGGCAGTTTTTACGCTGCCCTCTTCACAAGAGTTAACTCGAATGTCGAAAAAATAAATGTACTTAATTGATAAAAATTAACTAATAAAAGTAAAAATCTAACTAAAAAAAATAAAAAACTAATGCGAAACGTGAGTTAACCGCTTGTGATTCAAACATAGGATTAATTATTGAAAATTCAATAAAAAAATTATTTTTTTTGATGAGTTTCTGACTCATAGTTTAAAAAAAGATATAACTAAAAGTTAAGGAATAGTATATTCCAAATATTATTAATTGGTTTGAAAATAATTACCAGATGATGGTATAGTGGTTGTATACATAAATCCCTATGGAAAAACGTTTAGCGGATTTCAAATATTTGTTGTTAAGTCTTACATTATTTCTTTTTTCCTGTAAGAAGAATACTATACCACGCTCCAATCCATTTGCTGTTGCTTCTACCGGAATCACCGATTCGGTTACATTTATTGTTATTGGAGATTGGGGTACAGAAGGATCAGGGAATCAAAAAGCAATAGCAGACCAGATGGATATACAATCGAGGAAATTTAATGCACAATTCATTATTACCACCGGAGATAACTTTTACCCGGTAGGAGTAAAGGGCACAGATGATCCTCATTGGAAGAATTCATTTTATGATGTGTATAATAAAATTGGACACGATATTCCCTGGTATCCTGTATTAGGTAATCATGATTATGCATCCAATCCGCAGGCGCAGGTAGATTTTTCATCTAAAAGTAAGAGGTGGACCATGCCCTCAAGATATTATCACAAAAACAAAAAACTTAGCGACTCCTTAAATGCACTTTTTGTTTTTACTGATACATCACCATTTTTAAGAGGTTATCACCGCCGTGACATGGGAGATACCAGGTTGCAGGATACTGCTGCTCAATTAAACTGGTTGAAAAATACATTGTCTTCATCAAAAGATCAATGGAAGATTGTCATTGGTCATCATCCTATTTATTCAGCAGGATCACATGGCAGAACCATTACCTTACTTAATCTCTTTAAATCTTCATTTTTAAGAAATAATGTAGATTTTTATATCAGCGGACATGATCATAGCTTACAATATTTAAAAATATCAAATCAACCTGTTCGATACCTCATCTCCGGGGGCGGTTCAAGTAATACATCTGTTTATAAGAGAAGCTATAATGTTTTTGCAAAATCAACAACAGGATTTCTGATCATGACATTATATGCTACAAAAGC
>JACDAZ010000445.1 GCA_013695175.1 Flavisolibacter sp.
GGAAAAACATTCTTCGATGAAAATGGAAAACCTGAAAAAATTATAGGCATTATTCAGGATGTAACGCAACAGGTTTTTTATAAAACACAGATGGAAAAGTTTGAGCTTCAGTTGCAGAAAAGAGTAAATGAAAGAGCCACTGCGTTAGAACAACAAAAATTATTTATCAGCAGTATACTTGATGCTTCCTTTAATGGAATTTATGCCTTAAAAGCAATACGTAATGAAGCAGGTGTGATATTAGATTTCAGCTATCTCTTTGTAAACAACATTATTGCGCAAATGTTACAGATGGATGCAGATGATGTAGTTGGTAAAACATTATTGGAACTGATCCCGGAAAATAAGAACAACGGGTTCTTTGATCTTTTTAAATCTGTTTTGTACAAAAAAGAGTCTATACGGGAAGAATCCTATTTTACATCCCAAAGATTTTCAGGTTGGTTTGCTTATGCAATGGTACCTATTGACAATGAAACCCTGGTAGTAACCGTTCAGGACATAACAGAGCAGAAACAAACTTTATTTCACAAAGAACAACAGCGAAACCTGTTGGATAAAATCATGAATCATTCTCCCAGCGGTATTACTGTTACAGAAGTAATACGTAATGAAGCAGGAGATGTTATTGATACAATAACTATTACTGCTAATGCCATATCTGAAAAATTTGTTGGATTGCCATTAGATGTTATTTTATCTAAAAGAACTTCAGAAATAGAACCTGCTTTTTTTAAAAGTGCTCTTTTTCATAAAGTTGTTCACACGCTTGCAACAGGTGAGCCTTTTATCACTCAATATTATCTGGAAGCTACGGGGCGTTGGCTGGAATTATCTGTTGCTAAAATGGATGATAATCATTTGATCAATGTGTTTACAGATGTAACACCCATAAAAGAAACACAAATTCAGCTTGAAAAATATGTAGAAGAACTGAAGCGTTCTAACATAAATCTTGAAGAATTTGCTTATGCAGCATCGCATGATTTAAAAGAACCCATAAGAAAAATTCATTTTTTTAGCGACAGGCTTAAAGTAAAACTACAGGGTAAACTGGAAGAAGAAGATCAGCGTTTATTTGAAAGAATGGAATTTGCTTCAAAGCGGATGGGTTCTTTAATTGATGACCTCCTGCTTTACTCACATATCAGCAAAGTTGCTTGTAATAAGTGAAGAAGTAGATTTAAATACAAAAGTAGAAACTGTTTTAGAAGATCTTGAATTGGAAATTCAGGATAAACAAGCTCAAATAACAGTGGATCAACTGCCTGTTATAAAAGGGCATAAAAGGCAATTGCAACAGCTTTTTCAAAACATACTAAGCAATGCTTTAAAATACAGCAAACAAAATACACCCTCTATTATTCATATAAATTCCAGTTTAATAAAAGGAAAAGATACTTCTTTACATCTCTCCGGTGATGATGTTAACAGGTTGTATCATTTAATTGAAGTGAAAGACAATGGAATCGGGTTTGATCAAAATGAATCCCATCGTATTTTTAATGTTTTCACCCGCTTGCATGGTAATGCTGAATTTAAGGGTACAGGTGTTGGATTATCCATAGCAAGAAAAGTAGTGGAAAATCATCATGGTTATATTTGGGCGCAGAGTGAACCTGGTATTGGATCTACTTTTAAAATTTTATTACCTGCTGATCAATAAAGATTTATTTTTTTGAATTGGGTTTAGATTTGAAGTTCTACATCGCCTTGTACAGGATGCGCCACACAGGTTAAAATAAAACCTTTTGCTATTTCATTTTCAGTCAGAACTTCATTTGCTGAATGCCATACTTTTCCTTTATTAAGTTTAGCAACACAATTGCCACAGCTTCCTGCTTCGCAGCTATAAGGTAGAGAAATGCCGGCTTTTTTAGCTGATCTTAATATAGAATCCGGATACAAAACCGGGAATGAATAGCTATGCAAACCTACCCGCATGTTCACCTGGTATGTATTTTTATCAGGTGGTGAACTTTCTTTTTGTGAAAGAGCTTGAACTACAAAATTCTCTCTTTTAATATTTGAAGGTGCTATTCCCATTTCACGTAATGTAAAAATGCAAAGCCTCATGTAATTTTCAGGTCCACAGGTATAG
>JACDAZ010000514.1 GCA_013695175.1 Flavisolibacter sp.
GGTTTATATAAAGTAAGAGAACAACAGGAAGCGTCTGCAATAAATGCCGTAATAACCAAAGATTATTTTGTAATGAATGGCAAAGCAGAATTATTGTTATTTAAAAATAAACTTACAGCCTTTACACAAGTAGATAATATTTTTGATATTTCTTACAGTGATCTTCTTGGTGCCATTATGCCAAAGCGCTGGCTTATGTTTGGCAGCAAAATCAATTTTTAAAAATTTTTTATGCTTGATTTTTTGGAATCGTTAGGAATACAACAACAAAACAAAGGTGTATCTACCGGTAAAAACTGGATTGCATCTACAGGTACTATTATTACATCTTACTCTCCAGTTGATGGGAAAGAAATAGCAACTGTTTCAACTTGTGATGATAATGCATATGAACATGCTATACAAACTGCTGAAAAGGCTTTTGTTGAATGGCGTAAATACCCATCTCCAAAAAGAGGTGAGATTGTCAGGCAGGTTGGTGAAGCACTTAGAAAACATAAAGATGCTTTGGGAAGATTAGTTTCCTATGAAATGGGTAAAAGCTTACAGGAAGGTTATGGAGAAGTTCAGGAAATGATAGACATATGCGATTTTGCAGTTGGACTATCCCGTCAGTTACATGGACTCACCATGCATAGCGAAAGACCGGGGCACAGGATGTACGAACAATGGCATCCCTTGGGGATTGTTGGAATTATTTCAGCTTTTAATTTTCCTGTTGCCGTTTGGAGCTGGAATGCGATGCTTGCCTGGGTCTGTGGTGATGTATGCATTTGGAAACCATCAGAAAAAACACCTTTATGTGCTATTGCATGCCAAAATATTGTGAATGAAGTTTTTCAAAAAAATGAAGTTCCTGAAGGAGTTTCAACCCTGGTTATAGGAGAAAGAGAAATAGGAGAAAAATTATCTCATGATGTAAGAATACCATTAATATCTGCTACCGGTTCTACAAAAATGGGTAAAGCTGTTGGTGCTGCGGTTGGACAAAGGCTTGGCAGATCTCTTTTGGAATTAGGTGGCAATAATGCTATTATTATCTCTAAACATGCAGATATTGATGTCGCAATTGTAGGTTCTGTATTTGGTGCTGTAGGTACAGCAGGTCAGCGTTGTACAACTACCAGAAGGCTTATTGTTCAGGAAGATGTATATGAGCAGTTTAAACAAAGGCTTATCAGATCTTACCAGCAGTTGAAAATTGGCAATCCATTAGATGAAAAGAATCATGTAGGTCCACTCATTGATAAAGATGCAGTAAAAAGTTACCTGGAAGCCATAGAAAAATGTAAAAAGGAAGGAGGTAAGTTTATTGTAGATGGTGGTATACTTGAAGGAGATGAATTTGAAAGTGGCTGTTACGTAAAACCATGCGTAGCTGAAGTGAAACCACACTTTGAAATTGTAAAACATGAAACCTTTGCTCCTATCTTATATTTAATGAAATACAAAGATCTTGAAGAAGCGATCAGTAATCAAAATGGCGTACCACAAGGTTTATCTTCTTCTATAATGACTTTGAATTTACGTGAAGCAGAAGAATTTTTGTCTGTTGCAGGAAGTGATTGTGGAATAGCAAATGTAAATATCGGCACCTCAGGTGCAGAAATTGGTGGTGCATTTGGTGGTGAAAAAGAAACAGGTGGCGGAAGAGAAAGTGGAAGTGATGCCTGGCGCATTTATATGAGAAGACAAACTAATACTATAAATTATAGTACAAGTTTGCCATTAGCCCAGGGAATTAAATTTGACCTCTGATTATGATTTAACATGCCCTTTGATGCCATTGATCATTTTTCACATATTTTATAATTGGTTAAATATATTTTTACAAGCATTATTAACACTAAAAAATCTCTGATGATCCGTTTTCTTAAGAACTCTTTACTCCTGATAGTGGCTACAACTTTTTCTCTTGCCACCTTTGCTCAAAAATCTTCCGAGGATGTACCCAAGGGCTGGCATTTAAAAGATCGTAGCAAAGATGGTTATTATGGAATCAGCCTTGATAAAGCTTATGAATTTGTTAAGGGTAAAAAAAGTCAAACAGTGATTGTTGCAGTTATAGATTCAGGAATAGATACCTTACATGAAGACCTTAAACCAAATTTATGGCGCAACAAAAAGGAAATTCCGGGTAATGGTATTGATGATGATGGAAATGGATATATAGATGATGTTCATGGATGGAATTTTATTGGTGGTAAAGACGGTAGAAATGTAAAGAAGGATTCTTATGAAGTTTCAAGGGTATACCATAAATACAAAGCAAAATTTCAAAATATACCTGATGTTTCCGTATTAAGCAAAGAAGACCAGGAAACTTATAAAATGTGGAAGCGTGCAGAAAAAGATGTTGTTGGGGATAGAGAAGAAGGCATGCAACTTTTGATACTGAATAAAACTTATGAAGCTGCTGTAAAAAATGACAGTCTACTACAAAAAGCTATTGGTAAAGCAGTTTACACAGGAAATGAATTAGAAGCTTTTATTCCTGTTGCTGATAATGCAAGAAAAGCAAAAAATGGATTTCTTTTCTTTTTTACTGCTAACAATTCTATGGACATGACCAACCAGACTTTTTTACAGGAATTTAATGACTACCTGGAAGGTCAGAAAAGAAAAGCAGAAGCAGCTGATGTTGTACCTCAAAATTACAGAGCTGATATAGTTAGAGACAATTATGATGATATTAATGACCGTTATTATGGCAATAGCGATGTTATGGCAAATACACCTTTCCATGGTACACACGTAGCAGGAATCATTGGTGCAGTTCGTAAAAATGGAAAAGGTATTGATGGTATTGCTGATAACGTAAAAATTATGGCCATTCGTGCGGTACCTGATGGTGATGAGCACGATAAAGATATTGCTTTAGCTATTCGTTATGCAGTTGATAACGGAGCTAAAATTATTAATATGAGTTTTGGTAAAGGTTTTTCTCCTGAAAAATACTGGGTTGACGATGCCGTGAAATATGCTGAAAGCAAAGGCGTTTTATTAGTACATGCTGCAGGCAATGATGCTTCAAATATTGATTCAGTTTTGAATTATCCTTCACCTGTATTTGTTACTGATAGCAAAAGATCAACTACATGGATCACTGTTGGTGCCAGTGGCGATCCTAAAGCCGGAGGTATTGTAGCTCCATTTTCTAATTATGGCGTATCCGAAGTTGATGTATTTGCACCCGGCGTAAAAATTTATTCAACTATTCCCGGTGGTAATACTTATGGAAATGCACAGGGAACAAGTATGGCTTCACCAGTAGTTGCCGGAACAGCAGCTTTTATTTGGTCATACTACCCACAGTTAACAGCACAACAGGTAAAATATGTGATTGAAAACAGTGCTTTAAAACTTACAGATATTATTGTAAATCCCGAAACCGGTGATAACAAGCTTTTAAGTGAAATCAGTAAATCAGGTGGTATATTAAATGCTTATGAAGCAATTAAATTAGCAGATCAGGTTAGTAAAGGTTTAATTAATGCTCAGGCTGAAAAAAAAGAAATTAAGCCCGTAAAAAAAGGTGCAAAACCAACGCCTGTCAAATCATTTTAATAAATTTAAAAAACACTTTTAATACCCCCGGCCTGTGCCGGGGTTTTTTTGTAATAGGGCTTAAATTTTTTTGTATGAACTTCAGGTAAATTTTTTTATTATACAGATGACTGTATCAGGCGCAAATAAAAAGAGAATTGCATTAGTTACCGGCGGAAGTTCGGGAATTGGAAAAGCCATTGTGGAAAAGCTTTTATTAAATGAATGCATTGTTGTAAATGCAGACATCACCGAAGAGATTGCGAATAGTGATAGCCGTTATTATTATAAAAAAACTGACGTAACGATTGGGGAACAGGTTCAACAGTTATATGATTATGTGAGAGACGAGGTCGGATCACCTGACTTATTAATTTGTAATGCAGGAAAAGGAATTCATGAAAAAATTTCAGAAGGAGACCCGGAAAAATGGTTTAATGTAATCAATTTGAATGTAATGGGAACCTTACGTATCCTTCGAAGTTTTTTGCCCTTTTTACAGGAACAATCAAAATCACATATTATTATTATCTCTTCCGTTTCTTCAAAGAATACTTATGAATATGGAGGAATATATGCTGCAAGCAAGGCCGCACTGGATATGATTGCAGAAACCTTAAGAATTGAATTAATCAATAAAACCAAGGTCACAGTAATATCACCAGGTATTGTTGACACTAATTTTTTTAATTATTTAGAAAGTGGTGAACTTAATGTTGAATCTATTGGATTTGGTTCATTAAAACCAGAAGATGTTGCTGATGCTGTTTTATATGCAATAAATGCAGGAAGTGGTACTTCGATTAATCAAATTATACTTCGTCCAAACAAACAAATATTTTAGATTCGTTGGAACAGTTTTTTTATATATAATACAAAATCATTTCAAATTTTACTGATGAGCAAGAAGATATTAATTACAGGTGGCGCTGGTTTTATAGGTTCGCATTTAGCAGATGAATTACTGGAAAAAGGTTATGATGTAAGAGTACTTGACAATTTATCAGAACAAGTGCATGGAAAAAATTGTATCAGACCTGAATATCTTAATGCAGATGTTGAATTAATCATTGGTGATGTAAGAGATGAGAATAAAATAAAAAAAGCTTTAAGGGGAGTAGATGCAGTTTATCATTATGCAGCTATGGTTGGCGTGGGTCAAAGTATGTATGAAATAAAAAATTATACAGATGTAAATAATATTGGTACTACAGTTTTGTTAGAAGCGCTGATAAAAAACCCCGTGGAAAAATTAGTTATTGCATCCAGTATGAGCATATACGGCGAAGGATTGTATAAAACTAATGACGGTACTCCAAAAGCAGGCTTAGATCGTCCTTTAACACAATTAAAAAATGGAGATTGGGAAGTTATCGATAATGAAGGAAGTGCATTGACCCCCTATCCCACCCCGGAAACAAAAACGCCATCCCTTTCTTCAGTTTATGCTCTATCCAAATTTGACCAGGAGCGTCTTTGTTTATTGATTGGAAAAGCATACCAGATTCCAACAGTTGCGCTGCGATTTTTTAATGTATATGGTACAAGACAGGCATTATCTAATCCATATACCGGCGTTTTAGCCATTTTTGCTGCAAGATTATTAAATAACAATTGCCCGCTTGTTTTTGAAGATGGACATCAGAAAAGAGATTTTGTAAGTGTTTATGATATCGCACAGGCTTCACTGTTAGCGCTTGAAAAAAAAGAAGCAAATTTTGAAGTATTTAATATAGGTAGCGGTAATGCATTCACCATAATTGAAATAGCCGAACGTTTAGCAGCGATTTTAAACAAAGAATATTTATCTGCAGAAATAACAGGAAAATATCGGGTTGGAGATATACGTCATTGTTTTGCAGATATTTCAAAAGCAAGAGATTTTCTTGGCTATGAACCGGCAATACAACTTGAAGATGGATTGATAGAATTAGCTGAATGGCTTCAGGGCCAAACAGCAATAGATAAAGTTTCAGAAGCAAGTAAAGAATTAGCATCAAGGGGACTCACTGTTTAATTAAAAAGAATAAAGCATGTCAAGGGAATATACATTGAGTGATGACAGAATTGATTTGTCTTTTAGTAAAAAGACAGGGATTGTACAATGGTTTCACTTAAATCAAAATAAGGATGTAGAAAAAGCTTTAATTGATTTTGAGACTATGGGAATCACCCATATCAGAACTAACTTATCCTGGGCAGACTGGCATCAGCCGGGTGGAGAAAAATGGTTTGACTGGTTATTTAAAAGACTAAGTGAAAAACTAACTATTCTTCCCTGCATATTATATACCCCACCATCTATTGGTATAAAACCCAAATCTTCAGCACCACCGGTAAATGCAAAAGATTATGCTGATTTTGTTGATATCGTTTTAAAAAATTACGGACATTATTTTGAGTATATAGAGTTATGGAATGAACCAAATAATCTCGCTGAATATGATTTTACATTAGATCCCGATTGGAATATATTTTGTTCCATGGTTGGAAGTGCAGCTAACTGGTGCAGGCAGAATGGTAAAAAAACTGTATTAGGTGGAATGAGTCCCATTGATCCTAATTGGTTAAATCATATGTTTCGTAAAGACCTGATGCAATATATTGATGTTGTTGGTGTTCATGCATTTCCTGATGTGTTCGATTACAATTGGGAAGGTTGGGAAACAGAATTAAATAAAATACAAGAGGTGCTTGATAAGCATAATTCAAAAGCGCAGATTTGGATTACAGAAGTAGGTTTTTCTACCTGGCAAAGAAATGAATGCAAGCAATTAGAGGAATTTTTGAAAGCAATAAATACAAACGCAACAAGGATATATTGGTATGGATTAAAAGATCTGGCACCTGAATTAGCGGCAGTAGATCGTTATCATTTAGATGAAAGAGAATATCATTTTGGAATGAAGCATGCAGATAATTCCAGAAAGCTTTTGTACACTGTATTATGTAAAGGCATTGATAACGTAAAAGATTATGAGTGGATGGTACATGATACAAGAAATAAAATTGAAGAATCATATACGTTAATAACAGGTGGTG
>JACDAZ010000521.1 GCA_013695175.1 Flavisolibacter sp.
ACCACACTGGCATTGCAAAGCGGGCAATAAGTAACGAGTACCGGATGCCCATTCAGCGTATCATTAGCAATTTCATGCACCGTAAGTATGCTAAGTGGATAAGCCTTTGCCTGGCCTTTTATGGAAACACTTATAACAGGTTCGTGTTTAAAATATGTCTGCAGCCCTTCACTAGATTTTATAAATTTTGGATGATTCAAAACAGCAAAAGCACCTTTTGGTACAGCCACTGTGAATTCAGAAAGCAAAACGGTTTTTTTAGTTGTATCTGTTTTCCATTTATAAGGAATGTAGCGTGGATTGTTCAACTGTGCATTGATGGACACAAAAGGTATCAGTAGGGCCAACAGGAAAAATCCAATGGAAGAAGAAGTCATCTATCTGGTGTTTATTGATATGTTAAGTGCTCTTGTGTCGCAATAAAAATTAAGTGAACAATAGTAGCTAACGTTGTTTTTACCAAGTAATAAGTCGGCATTATCATTAATTCCTGACAGGAGCTTAGCATGTTAATACCTAAAACCTTCTCCATTATGTTTTTCTAATTGCACGGCTAAGGACAGCAACATGCGATTAACAAAATTGAAATAGGAAGTAACCAGTGTTACATCAAGAACTGCTTTATCAGATAAGCCTGCTTCTTTTAAAGTTTTTGTGCCATTCAAATCTTAATGCGCTGCAGGATATTGAGTAAGGTGTAATGCATAATTGCACAATAAAAAATAGATGCACCTGATAAACAAAAACTTCTTCTAATACTCTTTGGAAAAGTGGTGGCAGCTTGTATTAAGTTAGTATGTAAAAAAGGAAAAACCTGACAAAAAAATTTAAAGATCTTTCAAATCTTTAATAATTTTTTCTTCCAAACGGGTAGTATTTTGAACAGGACCGAGTGTAGTTTTAGCATGCCGCATTAATAACCGTTCTAAAAAGCGATTTTGTTTTAAATAATTTCTGCACCCACTACACATAGTAAGATGCATATTCAATTGTGCTTTTTCAAGTATACTCAATGGAGCATCATTGCTTTTTTCAATTAAATATGTTGCTTTGCGGCAGTGCAGCATTACTGCATCCATTAATCGTCGCATATAAAGTGATTTACAAGCCCTTTAGCTTAAAGAATAGTCGCAAAATATCGTCTTCCTGACAATTTTTTTAAGTTATACTACCTGTTTAAACCATTTGTTTTCAAGGCAGGTTTTTAATAACAATTTAGCACGGTGCATAATCTGCCAGAAGTTCGTTTTGGAAATATTTAAATTTTCACATACTATATTACTGTCAGTTTCATAAAGATATTTTAGCTCCACTACTGCAGACATTTTTGCAGGCAATGATTCTATGCAATGCTGAAGTGCCTCAAGAAATTCAGTATCATCCAGTAATTCTTCATCCATACGCCATTCAATGGAAGAACAAGGGGCTTTCAATCTTCCATGTTTATCAAACAGTTCATCGGAAGGATCTTTAACTGGCATATACTCAATTTGCTTGTACTTCTGACGGTAAAAATCTGCTACTTTATGTTTTAAAATAGAAAATAACCATGTTTTAGGCTGTGATTTTCTTTGAAAATTATCAAAAGATTCAAAAGCAGATAAAAATGTATTTTGAACAATATCCTCAGCAGCAACTGCATCTGATACTTTTGAAATTGCATATTTGTATAAATCAGGCGTATAAAGTTTTACCCATGTCGTAACTTCATCTCTAGCTGCCATTAATTTTTGTTTAGGTAATTTTAAATTGATTTTTAATAAAAAACCCGGTTAGTACGAATGTACTAATCTTCTTTTAAATTTCGATAGAAAGGCAAAGGAAAGAAGCAATGACCAGAAGAGAAAGAATATTAGCAAAATCACAGGAGTTATTTAATAAAAACGGTATTAGAAAAGTATCGGTACGGAGTATTTGTGATGAGTTAAATATCAGCCTTGGCAACTTTACCTATTATTTTCCTGATAAACAACAAATTATAATTGAATTATATGATAAAATGATAAGTGAGACAGAGGTAATTGATAAAGAACTTACTTTAGATAAAGATCGGATCACATTTTTTTTAGAGTATCACAGGCATGTATTTAAAATCCAGAATAAGTTTAAGTTTTTCTTTTTAAACACATTTGAATTAATCAATCAGTCAACTGAAATAAGAAAAGCATACCTGGCACATATAGAGAAAGAAAAAAGAAAGATGAAAAAACTTCTTCTTGAATTTCGTTCTAATGGCGTACTTAAAGCAGATACAGATACGCCATTCCTGGAAAGGCTTATAGATGTAAGCCTTTTAGTTAATAGCTTTTGGATTATTGACGCTGAATTACATTTCAAAGGCAGAGAGAATAAAAAGCTTATGCGATATTTAAAGCTTTGTTGTAGCCTTATTGAACCACACCTTACAAGTAAAGCTAAAAAAGAGTATGATGCTTATTTCAATAGTTATAAGAAGCTGCTGTCGTAAAACAAATAAAATTTTCATCCAAAAACCTATAATAAACTTTTTAACTTGTAAAGCGGTATGAAAGCTAAATACAAGTCAGCACAAATTTTATAAACTTATTTTCTTTTCCAGCACAAGATCATGTTCTTCCGCAGTTTGTTTTGCCGTTTCATAACCTGCATCTGCATGTCTGATTACTCCCATACCCGGATCATTTCGTAAAACTCTTTTTAATCTTTCTTCAGCATCTTTAGTTCCGTCTGCCACTATCACCATTCCTGCATGAAT
>JACDAZ010000525.1 GCA_013695175.1 Flavisolibacter sp.
CTTCATGATCATCACCTTCATCCAGCATTATTTCTAAAACATCTTCATTAGGTAGTGGAAAATCAAAAGAGACGGTTTTTTCTTCAAAACCAACATGAGAAATTAAAAAAGTTTGTTTACCGACCCGTATATTGGTTATAGCGATTAATCCATCTGCATCAGTAACAAATATTTTTTTTTCTTCTTTCCATGTGATGGTGGCGCCGGCAAGTGGTTCTTTTTCTTCTCCGCTTTTTATAATAGCTTTAAAGGTATGTTGTGCCTGAACCAGTGATGAAAAACAAAAAGCTATGGATATAAACAGAAGTTTCATAATGGTAAAAACTTCTGTAAGTAAATGAATATTTCATTACCTGCAATTTCTACTTACAATTACAACTTATTTTGCTTTTACAAAAGGGAGTCATTCAACTTTTTATTATTACTTCCTGTTGTAGGCAGTTTTCTTTTTACATTTGGTAATCTTTTCTGTATCCATCATGGTTAATAATTAATCCTGCTCTTGCATTATTTATCTTATAAATTAAAAGCTAATGAGCAACCATTTACTTTTCCTGATTTTTTGTTTCTTTTTTATTTGCCTGCAACACCCAGGTACAGCGGCAGGCTGAAAACAAAGAAGTTGACACAACAGTCCTACTTCGTTCTATTGATACACTGGCAGCAAAAATGGGAGAGGCACATGCAAAAAAAGATGCTGCATTATTTGGGTCAACATGGATGCAGGATGGCATCATGTCATTACCCGGGGCACCTATGGCAGTAGGTAAAGATGCTATTGTAAATGCTTTTAAAAATCAACCGGCTCTTCCTCCCGGTGCTGATTTTAAAATTAACCCGCTTGAAATAAAAGTAATTAATGAGGACTGGGCTTATGTTTTTGGAGTGGACTCCTTAACTATGACACCTTTAGGATACACAGTACCACAAAAGCAAACTTTTACATTTTTAGTGCTTCTACGAAAAACGGCTGACGGATGGAAGAATTACAGGGAGGTTTTGAGTGCTAATCAATAAGTGAGTGATTAAGATTTAATTTATTTTGGACCTTAGCTAATAGCTACTATTAAACTTTAGTTGCAGCCTGTCCCGTAGCAGTACGGGATCGCACACTTGTCTATTAGTAATCCCTTCAGCTTATTTTTACAACATGGCAGATGTGCATGATAAGGCCACCAGAAGTTATAATATGAGCCAGATAAAGAGTATGTTTTATATTATTAACTAAAATATTTCATAGCAACTTCTCCTATCCATCTTCCCATGTGAACTGGAACTGCATTTCCTATCAGTTTATAAGAATTCCTCTTATTGCGAAAGTAAAAATTATCAGGAAAACCTTGCAATCTTGCATATTCTCTAATAGTAAATGGCCTTAATCCAAACTTAGTATTTCTGTCTTTTACTAATCTTGTACTTAAATCTTTAGAATAATGTGCAACACAGGTAGGAGCCATAGCATTTGGTAATTCGGGATCAACTATTATCGGTTTATCTCTATACTTTCCATTTATTCTATCAAAAACATATTTTGGCATTTCCACATCAGGGTTTTTTTCTAATATGTCTTTTAATTGAAGTCTTTTCTTTTGAATAGGAGCATTTATTGTAAATACCTTTCTGCTTCCTATTAAAATAAGCCTCTTTCTCCTCTGTGGTAACCAATTAGCTGCATCAACAGGGCAAAATATATTTACATAATAATCAGGCAGTTTAGTCATAGCTTCCATTACAACTTTAAATTTTTTCATACCTGGTACATTCTCAACAATATACATTTCTGGCTTCTCTATAGCTATATGTCTGAAAAAATGCAGAAATAAATCATCTCCGGTACGTGTTCCATGAATATCTGCGATTGCAGAATATTTTGTGCAGGGATAAGTTCCCACAATTATATCTGAGGATGGTTGATCTAAAACAGTTTTATCTTTTATGTCAGCATTTAAAATAGAATGAGAAAAATAATGACAATTTAATTTCATACACTCGGTAGATTCTGCATCAAGATCAAGGGATTGAATAAGATTAACTCCTGCTTGCATCATGCCAAGTTCCATACCACCACAACCTGAAAAATATCCTTTAACCGTTGGAATCATATTTTATTTTTTTTTAGCCTTTAAAAATTACATCCATATGGAATTGCAAAAATTTTTTA
>JACDAZ010000528.1 GCA_013695175.1 Flavisolibacter sp.
AATATGTCCCATCCAGGTTCCTTCATCAACACGCATAAAAAATCCACCTCTTACACCTTCACTGCACCTGTGTTCTATTAATGTAGGCAAAGCCTGCTCTAACCGTTCACGAAATCCATCTATTGTATTTGAAGGACATTGTTCCTTTTCCTGCAGGTCTAACTTCATTTGAATTAACCTGGGTCTTCTTATACTCCAATAATTAGGTCCTTTCAAAACTTTAATTTCCAAAATCTTCATAAAAAGTATTATGCATTTGTGGCAGGGTGAAAAATGAGATATAGGGTATGAAATTAGGAAAAGGATTTATTCTTCTTCATTCATTTTGTCACGTATTTCATCACTGATGCTAACTAAAATTTTATCTATCCTGTGGCCATCCATATCAATGATTTCAAATTTAAAACCCCTCCAGTCTAATTTATCACCTGTGGAAGGTATGCGTTCCAGTTCATGTAATATACAACCTGCCAATGTATCAAATTCATGCTCCTCTTCATTAAACCAGTCTGTTTTTTCAAATTTTCTTAAAAAATCATAAAATGGAATTTGTGCATCTATTAAAAAACTCCCGTCTTCTCTTTCTACTATTTCATAATCAGCAACATCATCCGGTTGTGGAATATCGCCAATAATAGCTTCCATAATATCATTTAAAGTGATCATTCCCTGCATACTTCCATATTCATCTACAATAAAACAAGAGTGAATTTTTGATTCTTTGAATTTTTCCATTACCTGGTATGCTGTATTATTTTCAGGAACAAAAAGGGCAGTTTTCATTATTTGTCCAAATGATATTGTATCATCTGTTACATAAATGTCTTTTATGGAAATGACACCTTTTATATTATCAATTTCACCATCACAAATAGGGTATACAGAATGTGGTTCTGCCAGTATTTTTTCACGAATTTTTTCTTCATTATCATTTACATCAAACCAAATAATATCGCTCCTGTGCGTCATTAACGAGGTAATGTTACGGTCACCTAAATGAAAAACTCTTTCTATAATGATTTGTTCAGCTTCTTCAATCGTACCCTGTTCTGTTCCTTCACTGATGATAGCTTTAATTTCTTCTTCAGTTACATGTGCATCGTTGGTTTTTATACGTAACAATTTTGAAACTATGAAAGTAGATTTGCTAAGCAACCAAATAAATGGGTAGGTGATAACACTAATAATGTGCATAGGCTTTGCCATCATCTTAGCAATGGTTTCCGGACGCGATAAACCTAACCTCTTTGGCACAAGTTCACCAAAAATGAGTGTAAAATAAGTGATAATTATAACAATAGTTGTTGTAGCTAATGGGCCGCTGTATTTGCTTAAATAAGAGATTGAATTAAAAAAGGAAACAAAATCATCTTTCAGGCTGGCACCTGAATAAATACCTGTTAATATTCCAATTAAAGTAATTCCAATTTGAACAGTTGAAAGAAATTTATCTGGATGATTTGAAAGTTCCAGGGCTTCTTTTGCTTTTGCATCTCCTTTATTTGCCTGGGCCTCCAAACGGGCTTTTCTTGCAGAAACCAAAGCTATCTCAGACATAGAAAACAAACCATTCAGCAAGATGAGTCCGGTCAGTATAAAAATCTCCATTTAGGGGGTTATATTATTTATGTAAGGTAAAACTACCTGCTTTATCTGTAAAGATAGTAGCAGTCAAAAGTCCTGCCAACGAACCTACAACGGCGCCACCCAAAACATCAAGTGGATAATGGACACCAACATATATTTGAGCATATCCAATAAAAGCAGCCCATAAATAAAAAAGAAAGATCCATTTTTTAAAAACAGGAAAAAAAGTAATGCTTACAAATGTTGCCATTCCAAAATGATTAGCAGCATGATTAGAAATAAAACTATAGCTTCCGGAACAGTGTTTTAATAATAGTCTGACATATTGAAAAAAGGCAGGATCCTGGCAGGGACGTAATCTCTCAAAACCTTCTTTAAAAACACGTGCTCCAACTAAGTCGGCTATAGCGACTGTACATAAAAATCCAATACCCCACCACAAACCTTTTTTGCCATAATTAATCACTATAAATATCAAAATGAAAATATAAAGAGGTGCCCAGAAAGCTGAATTTCTGAAATAGGGGAGAACTGCATCAAAAAAAGGATTGGTGAAATGGCTGTTTAACTGGATAAACAGCCATTGATCCCATTTTTCCAGCCTTAGCCAAAAAGATAAAGACAGTAATTGATGCATAGGCAAATGTAATTGAAGAATATTTCGTGAAGTTTCGTAGAGATTGCTAATTATAAGGGTTCGTTTTTTTGTGCTACTACAACCAGCCGGGGCGATGTTTTTAAATCGTATGATTGAAATTTGTAATTACCAAACACTTCTTTAACCTGAATATTTTGAAAAGCAAGCATTTCAGTAAAATCGCCAATAGAAAATTTAGCTACTTTTTCAATATATTCCTGTGGTTGATCCAGCAAAGGATCGGTTATTATAATTTTTTTGAAAAAATGCGATTCATCATGCCATCGATGGATTTCATATAATGTATCATCAATTCTTTTTTCTTCATTATGAACCAGCCTGTCCTCAACATAATGCACATTCAGGTAATCAAGTAATAAAATACCCGAAGGTTTTAAACTTGCAGCTATCGTTCTCAATGCGTCTTCATTTTCGCGTCTGCTGGCAAAATATCCGAATGATGTAAACAGATTTAAAGCATAATCAAAATAATTTACCCAAAAAAGTAAACGCATATCGTGCACATAAAAATGAAGATTATCTGTCTCAAATTTTTTGGCGTAGTTAATACTGTCAATAGAAATATCTATTCCATTTACATCATATCCTTTTGAAGCTAAAAATTTACTATGCCTGCCTTTTCCACAGGCAACATCCAAAAACCTGCAGCTGGGTTGAGGATTTAAATAATTAAGAAGATTGGTTATAAAGTCTTCTGCCTCAGTTTCATCTCGTTCAAAGTATAGCTTGTGATAAAATGGCGAATTAAACCACTCTTTATACCACTCCCTTTCTGCCATTATTAATTTTTTGCAAAAGTAACAGATAGCCAACTTAACTTCAGAAGATGCAATTGCAACCTGTGAATACCGTATTTTTGCCTCCCGAAAAAAATCGGCACCTAAATTACTCCTACCGTGGCATTGATAAAGAGCATTTCCGGAATTAGAGGCACTATTGGCGGCAAACCAGGATCCAGTCTTTCACCTGTAGATGTAGTAAAATTTACAGCAGCTTTTGGTACTATTATCTCAGAAACTGCAGGAAAAAAGGAAATACCAAAAGTAGTTATTGGGAGAGACGGGCGGATCAGTGGATCTATGATCAATAATCTTGTTGTAAATACATTAATTAGCTTAGGTATAGATGTAATAGACCTTGGTTTATCAACTACACCAACTGTAGAAATTGCAACCAAAGCAGAAGGCGCTAATGGAGGCATCATTATTACTGCCAGCCACAACCCTAAAGAATGGAATGCTTTAAAACTTTTAAATAGTGAAGGCGAGTTTATAGATGCTGAAACAGGTGAAAGGTTATTAAAAATTGCTTCTGAATCAGATCTTCAATTTTCTCCCGTAGATAAATTAGGGAAAATTTCTTCCAATTCCGGGTATTTGGAAAAACATATTCAGTTAGTTTTAGACTATCCTCTGGTTAATGCAGAAGCTATACAAAACCGGAATTTTAAAGTAGTTGTTGATTGTATTAATTCTACAGGAGCGTTGGTTGTTCCACAATTACTAAGCCGCCTGGGAATTGAAAATGTTGTAGTACTCAATGGAGAAGTTGATGGCAAATTTGCTCATAATCCTGAACCACTACCTGAGCACCTTACTGGGTTAAGCAATGAAGTAGTAAAGCAAAAAGCAGATTTTGGAATTGCTGTGGATCCGGATGTAGACCGTTTGTGTTTTGTATGTGAAGACGGGTCAATGTTTGGTGAAGAATATACTTTGGTTGCAGTAGCAGATTATATATTGTCCAAACAAAAAGGCAATACAGTTAGTAATATGAGCAGCACCAAGGCTTTAAAAGAAATTACTGTTAAACATGGAGGTGAATACTATCCTTCGGCAGTTGGCGAGGTGAATGTTGTTAAGAAAATGAAGCAATCACATGCAGTTATTGGTGGTGAAGGAAACGGAGGCATCATAGTTCCTGATTTTCATTATGGCAGGGATGCGCTTATTGGAATTGCATTGTTCCTTTCGCATTTTGCTGCAACTAAAAAAGGATTAAAATCATTTCGTGGTAATTACCCTGATTATTTTATTTCAAAAAATAAAATTGAATTGCAAAACGGAATAAACGTAGCGGCTATTTTTGAAAAAATTAAAAAGAAATATAAGAACAACCCTATTAATACAGAGGACGGACTCAAAATAGAGTTTGATACAGATTGGGTACATTTACGTACGTCCAATACAGAACCAATTATCAGGATATATGCTGAAAGTGGTTTTGAAACAACTGCAAATAATATTGCTAAAAGATTAATGCAGGACATTAAAGAATTTAGTTAATGGCATCTACGCTTGTACATACAGATATTTCAAATACTTCTCAAAATATAATCAAACGTATTTATTTTGATAATGCCGCCACTACTCCCTTAGATAAAGAAGTATTGGAAGCCATGCTTCCTTATATGCTGGAGCATTTTGGAAATCCTTCTTCTATCTATTCTTACGGAAGAGAGACGAGGATGGCTATAGAAAATGCAAGAAAATCTGTTTCAAAAACGCTGGGTACTACACCGGGAGAAATTTTCTTTACATCTGGAGGAACAGAAAGCAACAATACAGCAATAGCGGCCTCTATACGTGATCTTGGTTGCATGCATATCATCTCATCGGCTATTGAACACCATGCAGTTTTGCATACTGTTGAATACTATGGGCACAATAAAGAAGTGGAACTAAGCTTTGTGAAACTTTCAGAAGAAGGAGAAGTGGATTATGAAGATTTGGAGGAAAAATTAAAAGCATCAAAAAGTAAAACTCTTGTTTCGCTAATGCATGCTAACAATGAAGTAGGGGTATTGCTGGATATAAAAAAAGTAGGGGAGTTATGTAAAAAATTTGATGCTTATTTTCATTCTGATTGTGTACAAACTATTGGTCATTATCCAGTAGATTTAAGTGCGCTGCATATACATTTTATTTCAGCTGCCGGACATAAATTTCATGGTCCCAAAGGCACCGGAATATTATATGTAAACAGGCAAATAAGTATAAAGCCTTTTATTATTGGTGGTGGACAGGAAAGAAATATGCGTGCCGGTACTGAAAATGTATATGGTATTGTAGGTTTTGCAAAAGCTCTCGAAATTGCTATGCGTAACTTTGAAAAAGACAGTACTTATATTAAGGATTTAAAAAACTACATGCATAACCAGCTCGTTAAAAATATTGAAGGTGTATGTTTTTCCTGCCAGGGCAATACACTCTATACTGTGTTGAGTGTTTGTTTTCCAAAAAACGAAAAGAGCGATATGCTGTTGTTTAACCTGGATATAAATAATATTTGTGCATCCGGTGGTAGTGCCTGTAGCAGTGGGGCAGATGCCGGCTCACATGTTATGAAGGCTTTGAACAAAACAGAAAAATGGATTACAGTAAGGTTTTCCTTTAGCAAATACAATACAAAAGAGGAAGTGGATATAGTAATTCAGAAACTCAAACAATTTGTTTAAAACCGCCCGGTTTTCATCTTATTTACAAGTTACGCAAAGGATTTCTGCGGGCAGCAAGTATATAGCGTTTCATGTTCATCCAAAAAGCCATTACCATATAAATTACCACAGGTGACCCAAGTGTTAAAAACGATACATAAATAAACCACATACGGATACGGGATGTAGCAATTCCCATTTTTTCACCTAAAGCAGTGCATACTCCAAATGCCTGCCATTCAATGAAATCTTTAAGTTTATTCATAAGGCTAAATTAATTTTTTTTAATTGGTTTTCTAAGTTATAGCTGAACCATATCTTTCAGGCTATTTCAATAACTTTGCAAACTTAAAATCATACAACTACTGCAAACTGGATGCCGTATGATTTTTGCATAAATATAAGAGCTCATGGTTTTTGATCTGGATTTAATAAAGAAAGTATATCAGGAATTACCCGGTAAAGTGGCAACAACCCGTAATTTACTAAAACGTCCCCTTACACTGGCTGAAAAAATACTTTATTCACATACATTTAGCCCAAGTAAACGAATTCTTGAAAAAGGTAAAGACTATGTTGATTTTGCTCCGGACCGTGTAGCTATGCAGGATGCCACTGCCCAAATGGCCTTGCTTCAATTTGATACCTGTGGCAGAAAAACAGTAGCAGTCCCTTCAACTGTTCATTGTGACCACCTTATTCAGGCAAAAGTGGGAGCTGAAGAAGATTTAGATACTGCTAAAGATGTAAACAGGGAGGTTTATGAATTTTTAGCCTCTATTTCCAATAAATATGGTATTGGCTTTTGGCACCCCGGAGCAGGTATCATTCACCAGGTTGTATTAGAAAATTATGCTTTTCCCGGTGGAATGATGATAGGCACGGATTCTCATACACCAAATGCAGGTGGTTTAGGAATGATAGCTATAGGAGTAGGTGGAGCAGATGCAGTGGATGTAATGGCCGGAATACCATGGGAGCTTAAGATGCCAAAGCTGATAGGTGTAAAGCTAACAGGCAGAATGAGTGGCTGGACGGCTGCAAAAGATATTATTTTAAAAGTAGCAGGTATACTTACTGTAAAAGGTGGTACCGGTGCCATAGTGGAATATTTTGGAGATGGTGCCGATAGTTTAAGCTGTACGGGTAAGGCAACAATTTGTAACATGGGAGCTGAAATTGGTGCAACCTGTTCATTATTTGCGTACGATTCAAAAATGGCAGCTTATTTAGAAGCAACAGAAAGAAAAGAAGTAGCTGATCTGGCTAATGAAATCATAGAACATCTTCGACCGGATGATGAAGTATATGCGAATCCCATAAAATATTACGATCAGCTGATTGAAATAAATTTAAGCGAACTGGAACCTCATGTAAACGGACCTTATACTCCCGATCTTGCAACACCTATTTCAAAAATGGCGGAGGCAGTGGCTAGCAATGGATGGCCCGATGAAATTGAGGTGGCTCTAATAGGTTCGTGCACCAATTCTTCATATGAAGATATCAGCCGTTCTGCATCAGTAGCTGCCCAGGCTAAAAAGAAAGGACTAAAAGTTAGAAGCGAGTTTACGGTAACTCCCGGTTCTGAACTGGTTCGTTTTACTACTGAAAGAGATGGTTATTTTGAAACCTTTGGCGAAATAGGTGGTGTTATTTTAGCTAACGCCTGCGGTCCATGCATAGGTCAATGGGCAAGACATATTGATGATCCAAACAGAAAAAATACCATTGTAACATCTTTCAACAGAAATTTTGCCAAAAGAAACGATGGGCTGGCGTCAACACATGCATTTGTTGCTTCCCCTGAAATTGTAACGGCATATGCTATTGCAGGAAGCCTTTCTTTTAACCCTTTAAAAGATTCTTTGTTAAGTGAATCGGGTGAAAAAGTAATGTTTGATGAACCCAAAGGGTTTGAATTACCTCCAAAAGGCTTTTCTGTTGATGATCCCGGTTACCAGGCACCCACAGCTGATGGTAGCTCCGTGGAAATTTTGGTAAGTCCTGAATCTCAACGTTTACAATTATTGGCACCGTTTCCGGCATGGGAAGGAACTGATCTTTTTAAACTTCGTTTATTGATAAAGGTGAAAGGAAAGTGTACTACTGATCATATATCAATGGCAGGTCCATGGTTGAAATACCGAGGGCATCTTGATAATATTTCTAATAATATGCTTATTGGTGCTGTAAATTATTTTAATGATCAAACAGATTCTGTAAAAAGCCAGTTAACCGGGGAATATGGACCTGTGCCTGCAACAC
>JACDAZ010000546.1 GCA_013695175.1 Flavisolibacter sp.
TACCAATTCTGGTACGGCATAAACTGCTTAAATAACCACCACATCCCAATTTTTCTCCATAGTCATTTGCCAGGCTTCTTATGTAAGTTCCGGTAGAACAAACCACTTTAAAATAAACAACCGGCAGCTCAATTTTTATAATCAAAAATTCAGAAACGGTAACCTTTCTTGGTTCCAATATCACTTCTTCTCCCATTCTTGCTAGTTCATACACTCTTTTTCCTTCTTTTTTTATTGCTGAATGTATTGGCGGCACTTGCGATATACTACCAATAAAAAATGCTGTTGCTTTTTGTAATTCCACTTCTGTTACATGATCATACTCCTTAAAATCCTGTGGTTCACTTTCCAGGTCGTAGGTGGGTGTTACAGCACCTAAGGTTATAGTTCCGGTATATTCTTTTTCCTGCGCCATAAATTCCTTAATACGTTTTGTAAACTTACCTGTACATACAATCAATAAGCCTGTTGCTAAAGGATCTAAAGTACCTGCATGTCCCACTTTTTTTGTTTTTGTCAGGTAACGTATTTTTCTCACCACATCAAAAGAGGTCCATCTTAATGGTTTATTTATTAAAAGTACTTTCCCCTGCTGGTAGTCGTTCAGTTCTGCATTCATCAACACAAAGTTGTTATTTAAAATTGAAATCATGATTTCATTAAGGAAATCACTAAATAACCTGCCTGTTTTTTATCTCCAGGTATTTGTTTATGGAATTGATGGTTAAGTCTGCCGGTGTTGTTAAAACAGCAAGTATTCCATTTTGCTGAAGTTCTTTTACCATCAGCTTTTTTTCATGATCATATTTTTCGGCAATGGTTTTTATATAAATATCCTCTGTTGTTTCAGCTTCTGTATGCATCAATTTTTTTAGTTCTGTATTGATAAAAAATACCACCATCACCAGGTGATAATGAGCCAGCCTTTTTAGAAAAGGAAGCTCACGATTTAATCCTTCAATAGATTCAAAATTGGTAAACAAAATAAAAAAGCTTCTTTGTGTGATCCTGTTACGCACTAAAGAAAAAAGCTGTTCATAATCGGGTTCTAAAAAATTGGTTTCCTGTTTATACAACCCTTCCAATACAAGGTTCAACTGCCCGGGTTTTTTATCTGCCGGTAAAAAAAGATCTACATGTTGCGAAAAGCAAATGATACCCGCTTTATCCTGTCGTGACAGAGCCACATTTGTAATCACTAAAGCAGCATTAATAGCATAATCCAATAAGGTCATGTCTTCAAAAGGCATTTTCATTACCCTGCCCTTATTAATGAGGCAATACACCTGCTGGCTTCTTTCGTCGATATAATGATTTACCATCAACGATCCCTTACGTGCAGTTGCCAGCCAGTTAAGTGTTCTGAAATCATCGCCCCTCACATATTCTTTTATTTGCTCAAACTCCATGCTATGACCAAGCCTTCTTATTTTTTTTACACCCATCTCCTGCAAACGGTCTGCAGTGGCCAATAATTGGTAACGGCGCATTTGTAAATAAGAAGGATATACTTTTACCACAGACGGCTGATGAAAGCTATATTTCCTTATTACCATATTTAACGGGCTTTGTACAAATACATTTATATTTTCAAAATGCAGTTCACCACGTTCAAGTGGCTTTAAAGTATAATTAATAAGAGAACCTTCACCAATATTTAATTTTAATTTTCTTTTCCAGTTCCGCAATTGAAACTGGTATGGAATCTCATCGACAACTTCAACAGTTATTGTAAATGGATAATTATTTTTTAAATGAACCTGGACCGGATTTTCATCCCCATTGCTAAACCTGCCAACCATTATTCTTTTAGCATTTATACCCTGTTTGCTATACAAAAGAAAAATATCTGCAATTACCACCAATATTAATAATGCAAGAATGAATAAAGCAGCAGTAAATAATACCGGGATCAAATAACTTATTGCAAAGAGGGATGAAATTGCAAATGCTATATAATAAACTTTGTTATGTAAATAAAATGATCTCCACATCTTATCTTGGAATATCTATACTGTGTAA
>JACDAZ010000013.1 GCA_013695175.1 Flavisolibacter sp.
GCATGTGGGGGTGGCTACTATTTTAACTATGGTGAGGAAGAAGGATTTCGCACAGAGCTAAGGAGGAAAGGAGTTTTCTTCTTAAGCATAAAACAAATTTAAGTAGATGCAAAAATGGAAATAAATGGAGTAACTGCAAATATTATTGATGCTGCAAATAAAGTTCATAATCAATTAGGTCCAGGTTTATTTGAATCAGTTTATGAAGAAGTATTAGCATTTGAGCTCATTAAAAGAAATTTGCATGTCGAGAGACAGGTTCCTATTCCTGTTTATTATGATGAACTAAAAATGGAAGTTGGTTTTAGAGCAGATTTAATAGTGGAGAAACAAGTAATTGTTGAAGTAAAATCGATAGAAACTGTTGCACCTGTTCATAAAAAACAAGTCATTACTTATTTAAGATTAAGTGGTTTGAAAATAGGTTTACTTATTAATTTTAATGAAGAATTGTTGAAAAATGGTTTAACCAGGCTTTTTAACAACTATGCTTGATCTATAAGTTTAGAATGACCAGAATAATTATTGACGAAAGGGTGAAGGTCTAAAGTGTACTAATAAAGTTTTAAGTATACTCTTTATCTCCTTTGCTCTGGGCGAAAAAAATACAAAATGGAAGATACAACAAACGGATATGTAAGGGTAGAAACCCACAATGGGATTACAACAATTGAATTTTTTCATCCGCAAAGCAATTCATTGCCACATAGGTTATTAGAAAACCTGGCAAGAGAAATTCATGCTGCAGGAACTGATGATGATACAAGAGTAATTATTTTAAGATCATTGGGAGAAAAAGCTTTTTGCTCAGGAGCATCTTTTGATGAATTAATAAGAATAGAAAATGCCAATGATGGTTATAGCTTTTTTAGTGGTTTTGCAAATGTGATCAATGCTATGAGAAAATGCCCCAGGTTTATTATAGGCCGAATACATGGTAAATGTGTGGGCGGCGGAGTTGGATTAGCCGCAGCGGTTGATTATGCCATAGCTGTGGAAGGTGCCGATATTCGTTTGAGTGAACTTGCTGTGGGCATAGGTCCATTTGTGGTAGGTCCTGCAGTGGAAAGAAAATTAGGACTATCCGCTTTTAGTCAGTTGGCTATTGATGCAGCTATGTGGCGCAATAGTGACTGGGCAAGGAGAAAAGGTTTATATGCAGAATTACATCCCAGTACTGATGGAATGGATGAATCTATTTCAAGATTATCTAACCAACTTGCACATAGCAGCCCCGCAGCAATGGCTGAATTAAAAAAAACATTTTGGAAAGGCACCGAACATTGGGATGAGTTTTTATCTACCCGTGCAGAAATTAGTGGAAAACTCGTTTTGAGTTCTTTTACAAAAGAAGCTATTGCAAAATTCAAGTCAAAAGTTTCTTAGTTAAGCTTGTGATTCAAAAATTCAATAAAGACAATTTTCATAGCTTATGTGATGAACTGGGAGAAAGAGATGAGCATTTGAAACATATTCTGCACAAATATGGTTACCCTCCATTCTGGAACCGCTCTAATACTTTTGAAACTCTTGTTCTTACCATTCTTGAACAACAGGTATCGCTTGCGTCGGCATATGCAGCATATAAAAAATTAAAAGAGAAGGTCAGTGTGATTTCTCCTTCATCTGTAATTGCACTTAATGATGATGAGTTGAAAGCATGCTATTTCAGCAGACAAAAAATTACTTATGTAAGAGAATTGGCCAATCATATTTTAGGTATGAATATTATACTTGAAGATTTTGAAAATACACCTGATGATAAGATCCGCACAAAATTAAAAAAGCTTAAAGGAATAGGAGACTGGACTGTAGATATTTATTTAATTCATGCTTTACAAAGAGCAGATGTTTTTCCCATAGGCGATCTGGACCTGGTAAAAGGTATGGTTATGGCTAAAAACATTAAAACAATAAATAAAATTGAGTTATTTAATACTGCAAAAAAATGGCAACCTTATCGCTCGATTGCCACAATGATCTTTTGGCATTATTATATAAAGGAGAAGAAGATAAAATTAAGTTATTAATTATTTTATAACGAGGAGCGTAAAAATTGGTATAAGATTAGGTGCTGTCTGATTTATAGAAAGAGTAAATAAAAAAATTTAACGCAGGATAAAAACTTTTAAAATAAAAGAACCCGCCACTAAGGCGGGTTCAAAAATAAAATCAGTAATTAAAATTTCACATTCAGATTTGCAGTAAAGGTTGTACCATTAAATCCAAATTGATTTACCTCCCATGGATATCTGAAACGTCCTCCTAAATCAGTTACCACATCTCCTTTATTATCTAGCACATCAGGATAAACATCTAATAGATTGTTTACAGCAAAACCAAAAGAAAGACGATTAGTGAATTTGAAAACAACATTAAGATCTGTAATGACTTTAGCACTGAAAGTTTGATCTTTTTTTGGATCCACATCATGCTGCCATGTTACTTCCCCAAACCTTGTATTGTTAAGTGCAGCAGATAACTTTCCAACAGTATAGTCAAATCCTAAAATAACTTTATCATTTGGACGTGCTGTTAATATTCTGCTTTGTTCTTTCCTGTCAAATATATCTATACCGGCTTGTCTTATTGGAGCTGTTGATGCAATTTCTCCATCCAGCTTGTTCTTATTATAATTAGCAGCTAAATTTATATTTAATCTTCCGGCTCCTAAATTCATGTTCCTGTAATTAGCTACAAAATCTACACCTTGAGTAATAGTATTAGCTGCATTTATAAAAAATTTAATGCTGGTGATCTGAAACCGCTCTAAGATTTTAAATACATCAGTATCAGGATCATCAGTAAAGATGCTGCTTGAGTAAACGATTCTATTATCAACTTTAATTCTATAATAATCTAAAGACAGGCTGAAGTTTCGTGTAGGACGGGCCGCCATACCGGCAGTGAAATTCAGAGAATTCTCTTCTTTTAATTTAGGAACCTGCAGACTACGTATTGCAGGATTTTCATTATTAAATGTGCCCTGATTGGAGATGGTATTACCCGACACTAAAGTTTGTATAATACTTAAATACCTCTGATGCAAAGAGGGTGCTCTGAAACCTGTTGAAACTGATGAACGAAGAGTGAATCTGTCACCACCAAACTTGTAACGTCCATTTAATTTCCATGTTATGTTATCACCAAAGTCACTATAACTTTCATAACGTACAGCACCACCAATTAAAAAATCTTCTGTAAAGTCAACATCCAAACCTGTATAAACACCAATATTATTTCTGAATTCATCAACTTCGTTAGAAGGTTGTATACCAGGGAAAGATTGTACACCTCTGCCTTCATAAGACTCCTGCTGACCTGCTTTGGCAACAAAATTTTCACGGCGGAATTCAGAACCTAAGAAGTAAGTAAGTCGGTTAAACTTTCTTCCGAGATCAAAATTGATGACATTATGATTGAATTCATAGCCACCGGTTTTAAAACGTGTAGGGCTTTGTTCTGCCAGTGCCAGGTTAATGGAATTGGAAACGGTATAATCAACTAGATTACTACCTAAAGTATTGCTGATATCATATTTCCAGTTGTTTTTTTCACCTCTTATACCTGCTGTAAAAGTGTTGTCTAAAATATCAGTTTCAAAAGTGGGTTGAAAACCAACATAAGTTTGGCCTGGCGCTGTTAACAATCCATAATCAGTAGGAATCCAATATGGAGTACGGTATAAAGCATAACTTTTTCCCTGTCGTGTTGTAATGCCTCCTAAGCCATATACTTCACTGTTTTCTCCCACTTTAAAACCTCCATTAAAAAATACATCTCCTATTTTCATATTGGGCTGTCCAACCCTCATACCTAGATTTGGAAACTGTCTTAGGAATGGTCCGAAAGTAGGATCGTTAGCAGGCACACCAAATAAATCATCTTTTCCCGGATTATTAGCTCTTTGTGTTTCCTCCTGGTTTAAGTAAGAAGTGGTAACATTTATAAAACCATTTTCTCCAACTTTAAAACCGGCATTTGCATTGAAACCTATTTGAAAGCCATCGCCTTTAGAAGTAATTCCGGAAAATAAATTCACATCAATATCCTGTGTATTTTCTTTTAATATAATGTTTACTACACCTGCAATAGCATCTGAACCATATTGAGCAGATGCTCCGTCTCTTAGTACTTCAACTCTTTCAATGGCAGCTGCAGGAATACTTTTCATATCTACACCTACTTCACCTTTGCCTGGAACATCATTTATATAAACCAGTGAAGAGGGATTTTTTCTTTTACCATTCACTAATATCAAAGTGCGGCTGGGCCCTAAACCTCTCAGATCAAAAGGATCAAAATGCGCAGTAGCATCGGAGATAGTTTGTTGAGCCGAGTTAAAGGCCGGAACAGTATAATTCAACATACGATCAAAAGTTACCTGACCCGTAGCTTTCAAATCTCTTGCAGAGATATTATCAATCGGTAATGGTGAAGTAACTTCAGTTCTATTAAAGAAACGGGAACCTACAATTGTTACTCCCCCTAAGTCAGATCCGGTACTCAAGGCTATAGTTAAAGGCCTTTCATTGGTAACTCTAACCTCCTGAGTGGAATAACCAACATAACTGATTTCTAAAGTAGCAGGTAATCTGGATACAGTAATAGAAAAACTTCCATCTTCTGCAGTGATTACTCCATTAGATGTACCTTTTTCCACCACAGAGGCACCACTCAAAGGTGTTCCATCAATCATTTGAGTAATATTTCCGGTGATGGTTGTTTGTGAAAAAGCAATTGTTGAAAAAAAGAAAAAAAGCAACATCAGTAATGCTTTTACATACTGGAAAGGTTTTTTCATTTTGTTTGATTTTGTTTATAAAGTGAAAATAACATTTATAATTTTATACCACAAGTTGCTTACATGTATAATCCACCATCCACACTAATTACCTGTCCTGTTATATAAGAACTTAGATCTGAAGCAAGAAACAAACTTACATTGGCTATGTCTTCAGCAGTTCCAAACTTACCCAACGGAATACCAGATTTATATTTATCTGCCTGCTCGCCTTCTTTTAAATAACCGGTCATATCGGTTTCCACAAATCCCGGTGCTATGGCATTACATCTTATGTTTCGTGATCCCAATTCTTTTGCCATACTTTTTGTAAATCCTATGATACCTGCTTTTGATGCAGCATAACTTCCCTGTCCTGCATTTCCCATTAAACCAATAACAGAACTCATATTAATAATACTGCCGCTTCTTGCTTTCATCATTGGTTTTATAACATGTTTTGTCATATTAAAAACACTTTTCAAATTTATCTGTATCACATCATCCCATTGCTCTTCGGTCATACGGAGCAATAAATTATCTTTTGAAATGCCCGCATTATTTACACATATATCAATGCTTCCAAATTCTTTCAAAACATCAGCTATAAAAGTTTCACACTCACTTAAATTTCCTGCATTACTACGAAAAGCTTTTGCTTTTACACCCATAGAAATTAGCTTTTCTTCCAAAGTTTTTGCTTTTTCAGCACTGCTTTCACTGATGTAGGTAAAAGCTACATTAGCTCCATGTTCAGCAAATTTTAAAGCTATTCCTTCGCCAATTCCCCTGGCTGCTCCTGTAACTATGGCTACTTTGTTTTGTAGTAAATTCATTATGCATTTTTAATGCGTCAAAAGTAATGAATCAATATATATACATAATAAATGGCAACATCATTAATCATTTGCAGCACGTATATTTAGCAGCAGCTTTAATGATGTATGAGTAAAGCAAATTTTTTCTCAGGTATAACCTGGCTGGTTTTATTAAATGTAGTGGTAAAACCTGTATGGTTATTTGGTGTAGACAGACAAGTGCAAAATATAGTCGGGCATGAAGCTTATGGGGTGTATTTTTCAATTCTTAGCTTATCTGTCATTTTAAGTTTTGTTGCTGATTTAGGACTAACGAACCTGGTGAACAGGCAACTTGCTCTTAATGAAGGCATAAATATTACAAAATTGGTTTTAAGTAAAGTTGTCCTATCAATACTTTATTTGATTCTTGTATTTTTGGTTGCTTTTATTTCGGAAATAAAAGAGTTCTCACTGTTGTTATTGATTGTTCTCATTCAGATCCTTACTTCTTTTTTATTGTTCTTTAGAAGTATCATTACTGCAAACCAATTTTTTAAAACAGATGCATGGATATCTATAATCGATAAATTATTAATGGTAGTAATACTGCTTCCATTATTGTACATATTTCCTGTTGTTATTGATTTATTTGATTTTCTAAAAGTTCAATTATTAACTCTGGTATTTACTATAATAATTACAGTGATAGTCACATTTCGTATGCAAAGCAGCATGCTAAGCAACAAAAACAGTATCGATTTTAAAATGACCATGCCTTTTATATTTATTTTCCTGTTTATGACCTTGTTGTACAGGTTAGGTGGTTTTTTACTGGAAAGATTGCATGTAAATGGTGCTTATGAAGCAGGTATATATGCTTCTGCTTTCAGGGTAACAGATGCAGGAAATATGTTAGGATACCTGGTAGCCTCTTTCTTGGTTCCATTTACAGCAAGAAATTTAAAGCAAACAGCTTTGCTGGAAACTACAGTTGTTAAATTGAGATGGTATTTAATGTTGCTGGGTGGATCAGTAATGGTGTATACTATTATGTATTCAAATGAACTTGTAAGACTTCTTTATAATTATGAAG
>JACDAZ010000048.1 GCA_013695175.1 Flavisolibacter sp.
GTTCAGGTAAAACCCGATACATCCGGTTCAGAAAACTAGAAAATCAGTATGATGCTTTTATTGAAGCTGTTTCTCAACAAATTTTGTTACCACAATCAGCCATGTAAGCAATTTAAAGCTGAAATAGTCGGCATAGCAATTGAACTAATAACTATTAGCTTGACTATGCTTCTTGTTAAACTTACATACAGGAAAGGGTATTCTACTGCTGCCTTTGTAAATTGCTAAAAATAAAAACATGAAAAATGTGGTGTTGTGTGCTTTAATCGTGCTGGTGGGTTTTACCGGTTTTACCCAAAATAATTCAGATAATACTTTATTATGGCGTGTTAGTGGAAATGGCTTATCACAACCATCTTACATCTTTGGAACCATCCATATGATATGTGCTGATGACATTGAATTAAGCGACAGTCTTAAAGCAGCTATCCGCACTTCAAACCAGGTATATCTTGAACTGGACCTGGATAATATTATGGAGATGCTGAGTGTAGTGAACAAAATGAAAATGAAAGGTGATACCACATTAAGAGATCTACTTACAGCTGAAGAATATACAAAAGTCAAAAACTTTTTTTCTTCACAAAAAGGTATGCTTCCATTTGCCATGCTTGAAAAATATAAACCTATGCTGGCTGCATCTACCTTAATGCAGGCTTCGCTGCAATGCGAAAAAGCACAGGCAATGGAGCAACTGATCATGAAAGAAGCTAAATATCACAAGAAGAGTATAAAAGGACTTGAAACTATGGCTTACCAGTTAAGTATATTCGACAGTATACCGTATACTATGCAGGCAAAGCAACTTTATTCCTATGTTGACAATTATGATAATAAAACAGACAATAAAGAATTTGAAGAACTTACAACAGCTTATCGTGAACAACAACTTGATAAACTTGAAGCGTTAACAAAGAAAGATGAATTCGGAATGGAGAGATTTACTGAAATCCTTTTGTACAATCGTAATGAGGCATGGGTAAAAAAATTAAATTCTCTTTTTGCAAAATCATCTATTGTAGTAGCTGTAGGGGCAGGCCATTTGCCTGGTGAAAAAGGAATTTTAAATTTATTAAAATTGGCAGGTTATACTGTTGAGCCGGTTGAAAATGTGATGTTGAAAAAAAATGAAAAGCAGATATAATACTAACTTATTGTGCCGACCATCCTCCATCTATAGGTAGTGCTGTTCCGGTGAGTGTAGACGCATCATCGGAAGCCAGGAACAAACACAAAGCAGCAATGCTTTCAATAGATACAAAATCTTTAATCGCCTGCTTCTTTAATATTACTTTTTCTATTACTTCATTTTCAGGTAATCCATGCACAATAGCCTGATCACGGATCTGGTTTTGAACCAGGGGTGTTTTTACATAACCCGGACAAATAGCATTACAGGTTATGCCAAATGGAGCCCCTTCTAATGCCGCTGTTTTAGTAAATCCTACAATACCATGTTTAGCGGCTACATAAGCACTTTTATATTCAGATGCAAATAACCCATGTGCTGATGCAATATTGATAATGCGTCCAAATTTTTGGTTTTTCATATAGGGCCAAACAGCTTTAGTAAGATGAAAAGCAGAACTAAGGTTTATGGCAATAATGTTGTTCCATTTTTCTTCCGGAAAATCTTCAATTGGAGCAACATATTGTATGCCGGCATTATTAACCAATATATCAATCACCCCAAATTTTTCAATTGATTGTTGTACCATATCTCTCAATGATGCAGGCTCTAACATATTTGCAGGGAAAAATAAATGTTGTATAGAAAATTTATCTGCTACATCAGCGGCTATTTCTGCACCATTGTGTTCAAGTCCATTAAATATAATATTGCAACCTTTTTCTGCAAATGCTTTTGCAATGCCTAATCCTATTCCACTTGTGCTGCCGGTTATTAAAACAGTTTTTTTGTTCATGATCAAAATATTTGCAGAAACTACTTGTTTTCTTCATACAAAAAATAGCGAATAGCTTCAACTATTTCTTTTGCTCCTTTCCCATATAGCATGGTCTGGTGATTACCCGGCACTTTTACATATAAACAATCCTGCATCATGTTTACGGTTTCCATAGCATTTTCCTCAGGTAATAAAGCTGCATCTAAAGTATAAACTCCCGGGCCATTAATAAGCAATGAAGACTGTTTTATATTTTGAATATACTCCAGCCATGGATACTCTAAACCACCGTTAACAGCTTCTGACATATGAGATAATTGTGGGACAGGTGTTACAGTACCATTACCATTGTCTTTGATGTCTGCCTTGTAATAACTTGCCATTTGTGGATCCCAAAAATTCAAATATGGTGCTGATTTTACTTTTTCAATATAATTATCTAAAGATGAAAAACTTTGACCAAGCCTGCTTAAGGCCGGCACCAGCATTTCCTTTGTATTGGAATGCATACGGGCAGCTGCATCTATTAAAATAAGTTTTTCAACACGTTCTGGATGATTGGCAGCCGTATACAAACTTAATAAGGCACCAAAAGAATGACCCCCTATGATTGCAGAAGAAATTTTTAAGGTATCCATTAAACCTAAGATGTCCTTAGCATGATCTTTCATCGAATAACCTGTAGATGGTTGATCACTTTTACCACGACCACGCAGATCAACTGAAATGACATGAAAAGCAGGAGCCAGGCCTTCAGCAATTAGTCCATTAAATGCATGTGCATTTGCTGTTAATCCATGCATTAAAATAATCGTAGGACCACTTCCTTTATATTCAAGATAATGCAAGCTTATACCATTGGTGTCAACAAAATTACTTGCTGCATGTACAGAACTTTTTTGCATAAAGTATTTTAAAAAAGGTTGGTACCAAAAAGTACCAACCTTTAAAAAACAAGAATGTTATTTTCTGAAAGTTGGTATCGTTGCTTTTACTTCAACAGAATATAATCTGCCTATAGAAGGTGAGCCAACAAATTCCCTTTGTTCTACATCAAATATATTGCTGATACTACCACCTACACTTAAAAATTCAGAAAACTTATAACCGGTGCTTAAATCAAAGGTTGTAAAGCCACCAAGTGCTCCATGATTAAAATTCTTAAAATAATTACGTGGCTGGTTGTTGATTGGATTAATGCCGCCGTAAACAACACCTCTTCTTCCTTCACCTTCCGCAGTTCCGATCTGGCTGCCACTATAAAAATCATATTGTTGTATCCAACGACCTCCAATATTCAGATATGCTTTTCCATCAAATAAATTTTGAAAATTTAATCCGGCTACTACTCTGTGACGTGGAGCATTTAAATTTCTTTCTTCCAGAGATACAAAACCATCCCTGTTAGCATCATTTTTTATATTTTCCTCTGTTATGTCTGATCCAAACCACGAATACTTAACAGTAAAATTGGAAGTTCCACTGAAATAATAATTCACACCAAGGTCCACACCATAAGAAGTTACTTCGCCATAATTAAAGTAAGTTAAAAAAGCAGCTCCGGCTAATTGTCCTGAACTATTAACAGTACCAGGGATCAACAATTTGGATTGATCAATGGGTATATCTCCAACACTTAATGCTCTCCCACCAACAGTGATTGCAGGACTCAAAAAGTTTTTACTCTTTCCATAGTAACCATTGATATCTATATATAGTTTTTCAGCAATAGTTCCTTTATATCCTGCTTCCCAGGTGCTGATCTGTTCCGGTTGTAATGATACTGTTACCTGCCTGGCACCCTCATCGTTTACAGAAGCTCCATTAGGAATATAGTGTACACCACTGCCGTTTCCGAACACTAAACCAAATACACTGGCACGTTGAAATAAAATGATTGGTGCCGCATAGGCTTTAGCCCATGTTAAACGTACTGCACCACCGGGTACACCTTTTACTAAACCTACTTTGGGAGCAAACATATTTCCGAACAAGCTATGATTATCAAGTCTTGCAGCTGTTACAATCTTAAAATCAGCAGGTAATGTTTTTTCTAATTGTAAGGCACCACCATATTGTGTGATCTCAAAAGTTTGATTAGCATCTATTAAACTGGTACCAAAAGTTTTTGGATTATCTTTTTGATAAGTAGCGCCTGCAACTGCATATAAACCCAGGTTCTCAAAAGTATAATTGTATTGTGCTTCTCCGTTAAAGCGTTTTGATTCTTCTTTAAAACGGTTTCCTAAACGGGTAGCAAACACCTGCGCTTCATCAGGAAAAAGAAAGTGTCGTGGATCTGAACGATCTGTAATGGTACTATGTGTGCGGTTCCAGAAATCTCTTGTATAACCCGGTATACCGTATGATTGTCCCACATTGGTCCATGTTTCATAAGCCTGTGCAAAAAAGCGTGGACTTACAAAACGTGCCTGTATATAAGAAAATGTCCAGTCTCTGATTTGATTACGACCTGTATTGTTTACACTAAGGAAATCATTTTTACTACCGCCATAAGAAACAATAATATCTGAAGAAGGAGTTACACTATAATAAGCATGTGCTTCACCTCTTAAGTGTTTAAAACGAAAAGAAGGTATACGCTCCGGAATAGCTACCGCCGGACCAAATACACCACCACCGGCATATATACTGTCATAAAATTCAAATTCTTTTCCACTCGTATGTTCACCTGTTAATTTATAAGCCCATTTGTTATTGATCTTATGTGCATGCCTGAAACGACCACTAAACACATCCTGGTTACCACGGGTAAGAACAAGTGTAGTGCCTTCATACCTGCGGGGATCTTTTGTAATAGTATTGGCAACACCATTATGAGCATTTGGACCATATAACGCTGAATTAGGTCCTAATACAATTTCTAATCTTTCAATATCTTCTTTAACAACTGTATTCATTATACCTGATGGTAATCCACTGCCACCTGCCATCATGCTGTTACGGCCGTCTGTCATTTGAAAGAACTTTGCATTAAAGGCATTACTGAATCCTCGTGCATTAATACCAACTCCGGCAACACCCGTTCTGTAAAATTCTACACCTTGTATCTTGGAAGCCAGCTCGCCGGGATTATGTCCTGCAACCTGCTCAAGGTCTCTTGCATTAATAACGGAAATTGATGCCGGTGCTCTTGTAATTTTTTCCGGTCTTCTTGATGCAGTAACTACCACTTCATCACTCACCCTTGAAGAAGTAGATAATGTAACGTCAACATTAGTTGTAGCATCAGTTACCCTTACTGACCTGATTACATCTGCATATCCAACAAAAGAAATAATCAGGGCTACATTTCCCGTTCTTACATTGGAAAAACTAAACATACCTGCGTTATCAGTTGCAGTTGATGCACCTGTTTCCCGGATGGTAACAGTAGCACCTGCAAGAGGTTCATTAGTATTGTTATCTGTAACCTTACCGGTTATTCTTCCGGAGGTTTGTGCCCAGCTAACAGTATAAACTGTTATAGCAAATAATAGCAGTAGAAACTTTCTCATAGTTGTTGTTTTTATGTACATTAAATATTTAGTTTAAAAATTGTTTTATTGCTGCATTCACTTCCTGCCATTTTTCGTATTGAAGCAAATGACCGGCTTCTTTTATTTGAACTATTTTATTTTTTTTTATTGCCATACCGGCTTCATCTAATAACTGTTGTCTTGTAATATTGGGGTGTAAAAATTTGTTAGGAATAAGAGCATCATTTTCACCAAACAAAATGAGTACTGGCTGCTTTACTTGATTTAGTTTATTCTTTACAGGGTGGTGAAGCATTCCTTTTATTCCATTGGATACAGTTTGAGTGTATATTTTAAATTCAGGGCAAGTCTTTAAACGTAACCTGTCCTGTATTAATATTTCCGCGTCCTCAGGAATTTGATAAAAGTTTTGTTTGTAGTTTGTTCGAATGACAGCTTCTTCCTGCTTTTCAAATACTTCTGGTTTTGTTGCATTGATTAATAATTGTGCTTCTGCCTCAGTAAAAGATTCTAATCCTGCAGGAGCTAACAGTATTAATTTTTTAATTTGTTTGGGATGTGAAAGAGCAGCAATGATTGCAATTTGACCACCCATAGAATGACCGGCAATTGTGGCTTTTTTTATTTTTTTCTTCTTTATAAATTCTACAATTGCATTTGCATAAAATTGCAGGTAATCTTCTCCGGCATTAAAGTTTTGAATAGAATGACCATAACCTGGAAGATCTATTGCTATTACATTATAATGATTAGATAGTTCCTTCACATTTTTTGTCCAGTGTAACAGGTTACCACCAAGGCCATGAATAAATATTAATGATTTTCCTTTACCCGCTTCTACATAAGCAATGCTTAAACTATTGCTTAACTGTATTTTTTGTACAGGTAAATCATAAACAGGCAAACAAGCATCTTGTGAGAAGCTATGCCTGCACAGTAGCAGTATCCATATGAACCACCATTTCTTCATGTTTATTTTTACGTGTTAATGAATAAATTGATAAAGCCACTATTAGTGAACTGACTATTGCAATTGCTGATGCAATTCCCGGATTGCGTGTACCTTCCTGCATATAAGGTGTAAGCCTGCCATAATAAATACTAAAATGAACAATAACAGCTGTAAGCGACCCCGCTACTACAGCAATGGTTGGAACATTTTTTAAAAAAATACCAAAAAGTACAGGAACAAATGCAGCAGAGAAGTATGCATAAACTCCATTTTGTGCAAAGATGCCAACACTCAAATCCGGCTCTACCAGTTGATTGTGTGAAAGCTTCAAGGCAACTAATGCAAGAATTAAAATAACAATCCTGTTTAAAGCCAGCTCTGAAATCAAACCACCCGAGACACCTTTAATTATTGATGTTCCTGTTATGGGTTTAATAATATCTGATGTGATAGTTGTACTCAGTGATTGTATCAATCCTTCAAGGGTTGATATACCCGCCGAAATCATTCCTATGACAAGTAATATACTAATGTATACAGGAAAATGACCAACTACATAAGAAGACATCACACCATCTAATGGTATTGCAGATCCATTTATTTGCAAATCAGGAAAAAATAATCGTGCGTATAACCCTGCAAAAACAACAAAAAAGAAAATAGTTTGAACTATTATTCCTGTTGCCAGGTACATATTCACCTGCTTATCGTTTTTCAATAATAAAGAACGTGTGATAATATGCGGCTGACAAACTATAGCTACACCTACAATCAACTGGCAGATGATCACTTCAAAATAATCCCGGAAGAGGGGGCTCCCTGTATTAAAAGGCTGTGCAAGTTGAGGATTGATTGCAGCCAGCTTATCAAGAAATCCTTCTACACCGTTTGAAAAATGTTCAAAACCGGAAGTTAACAGGATGGTAGCTACAATCAACATTAAAATGGCTTGAATCATATTGGTATAAACCATAGAATTAGCACCACCAAACATCATATAACCAAAGGTGAATGCTACAACACCTGATAATACATAAACCGGTTCTATATTTAATGATTTTGATAGAACCTGTGTAAGACCAACACATATCAAAACAATAAAAGTGATGAGCAATAAAGAGAGAAAAGCAAAATATAATGAAAACGATTTGCTTTGGTAACGGTTTCCCATCCATTGAGAAATGGTTTTTGCCTTTACCACATTTCCATATTTTCTAAAACGTTTTGAAAGTATAACAAGGGAAACTAAAGCACCAATAGGCAGAAAGACAGCCATAGATAAAAATCCGCTCAATCCGTAATAAGCAACAAATCCGGGATTTATTATAAAAGTAGCAGCGCTTGTCATGGATGCTGCCATTGATAATCCTACAGCAATGGGTGAAAATGAAAATGTTCCCATAGCATAATCAGACATGTTTTTGGTGCGTAG
>JACDAZ010000050.1 GCA_013695175.1 Flavisolibacter sp.
GGTTTAACTAAAACATCTGCACAATCTTGTACTCCAATCAGCACTTTGTCTTGCGAGCAGTTGCAGGTTGATCTGCCTTTTAATCTTTCTTTTAATAGTGGTGTAGCCGCTACTTTATCAGATAAAAATGGAGTGGGAACAGGTTTTACAATGGTGGGCTCCTACACAGGTACACGTTTAACTGCAGATGGCACTGCAAGTAACTTACAGGTTCCAGGTTATGAACCATCACAACTTACACTTAATAGTGGAAGACTACAGATAATCACCAATAAAGGCATTGCTGCTCTTTTAAATAATAACCAGGTAAACACCCTTGGTGGAAGGGTAAACAGCCAGGGTAAGCTAAGGGTGAAAACGTCAATTATTAATCCTTTTAACGGTACCTCTTTCCAGCAGGGAGGTCTCTGGTTTGGACTCAGTGACAAAACCTTTATTAAACTGGTGATAATGGGCAATAAAGTGGAACTGCGCAAAGAAGATGATGATGTGTCTGGTAGTAGTGACCAGCGCATAACCGGCAGCATCTCTAATTTAAATACTGACACAGTTCGGTTACGCATGATTGTGGATCCGGCAAATCAAACAGTAGAAGGTTTTTATTCTACAGATGGTGACAACTATATAAATGTGGGAGCAGCATACAGTACTGCCACATTAAGCATCTCCGGAATGGGTTTGACAGATAATACAGCTTATACCGGCATCTTTGCAACACACCGCAACAGCTCCACACCGGTAACTTATTTATTTGATGACTTTAGCATCAGCTCGTCATTTACAGATATAAACCCTACTGAAATAATTACAAGGGGCCCATATTTAAATGCAGCTACCCAAAATAGTATCGTAATCCGCTGGAGAACAAATGTACCCACAGAGAGTATTGTAAAAATTGGAACATATGTAAATAATCTTTATAAAACATATGCGGACACTATACTTAAAACTGAACATGAAATAAAATTTTCAGGTCTTTCTGCAGGAACTAAATATTTCTATTCTTTAGGTACATCACAAAAAAAACTACAGGGCGACAGTAACAACTATTTTAGAACCTTACCACCAAAAGACAATCTTGAAAAAATAAAAGTATTGGCCATGGGAGACATGGGAAATAATTCGACCAATCAGAAAAAAGTAAGAGATGCTTACCTAAAATATATGGAAGGTAAAAATGCAGATGTATGGATTCTGCTGGGTGATAATGCTTATTCAAGTGGTTTAGATTCAGAATATCAAAATAATTTTTTCAATATTTACCAGGATAATTTAACTAAAAATCATGTGTTATGGCCGGCACCTGGTAATCATGATTATAAGTATAGTTCAACTGCCCAAAAAGATCATAAAATGCCTTATTATGATATTTTTAGTTTACCTGTTAATGGTGAAGCAGGTGGAGTTGCTTCCAATAATGAAGCTTTTTATTCCTATGATTATGGTAATGTTCATTTTGTTTCACTTGATTCATATGGTATGGAATCAGGAAGTACCAGGTTATATGATACTACCGGAGCACAGGTTACCTGGTTAAAAAAAGATTTGGCAGCGAATAAACAAAAATGGACAGTAGTTTATTTTCATCATCCACCTTATACTAAAGGTTCGCATGATTCAGATAATGAAACTGAATTAATCCTATTACGTCAAAACCTGGTGAAAATATTAGAAAGATATAATGTAGATCTTGTTTTAAATGGACATAGCCATAGCTATGAAAGAAGTTATTTATTAAAAGGTCATTATGATGTTGAAAGTACTTTTGACCATGAAATACATGCTTTAAGTTCTTCAAGTGGAAAAAATGATGGTACATCAAACTCATGCCCCTATGTAAAGAATCCTGGTGATACTGTAAATGGAATTGTATTCGCTGTTGTTGGCTCTTCAGGAAGAGTAGGTGGTTCTTCATTAGGATACCCACATGATGCTATGTATTATTCAAATGTTACTACAGGAGGTGCAATGGTGTTAGAAATTGAAAACAATCGTTTAGATGCCAAATGGATAGGCAGTGACGGATTGATAAGAGATAACTTTACAATTTTAAAAGATGTTGAAAATGATTGTAAAGAATCTTTAAGTTATTCAAGACCTTCAGAAAATTTGAACTACCAGGATGACAAGTCGAATCTGCATTTCTCTATAAAAGCTGTACCAAATCCTTTTAATAGCCAGACTCAATTAAAAATTATTACATCATCACCCGGAGAAGTAGACATTAAAATTTATGATGTTTATGGACGTATTATTTTCGTGGATAGAGGAAACCCAAATCAGCAATATATTCTGGGAAAAGATATACCAACAGGAATATATTATGTTCATGTAAAACAAGGAGCTCAAACTCAGGTTATAAAAATATTGAAGCAGAATCAGCGATAAACTATGTTACTGAAAATAATGATATGCTGCTTAATTTTATTAATTTTTGGTGGTTCATTTATAATTCATGAAGAGGTAACCTCAACACAGGTTAAGAAATTTTATCACCAGGGAGTTGAAAAACTTTTACTTGAAGCAGAGCTTTTAAAATCCTTAATTGAAAATGGAGATCAAAATCAAATACAGAAACAATTTTTAAAATGTAGAGATGCTTACAAAGAAATTGAAGTTATAATTGAATACTTTTTCCCTTTTTATGCCGGAAAATTAAATGGGCCTCCCATCCTTTTTTTTGAAGAATCCGATCCGGATAAAGGTGCCCAATCTCCTTATGGATTTCAATTAATTGAAACTTTTATTTTTCCGAAAATAGATAAATCTCATCTGAATGATTTGAAACATCATACAAACGAAACAATAAGATATATAAAAGAAATGGCAAAAGTTGAAGAATCATTTGCCATGAATGATGAAAACATATTGGATGCAGTGATGGAACAACTGTATAGAATATCAGCTCTTGGATTAAGTGGTTTTGACTCGCAGGTTGCAATAAATAGTTTACGGGAATGTTTAAGTGGATTAAAGGGTATTCATGCAATTGTAAACATATATAAAGAGCAAATAGATAAGATAACTTCAAAAAAATATGATGATCTTAATTCTAAATTACATGCGGCCAAGTCTTATTTGAAAATGCAAAAAGATTTTAATGAATTTGATCGTATGTATTTCATTAAAACTTTTTTAAACCCAGTTACTAAAACTATAGGGCAATTTAAAAAAAACAGTAATTATAGCGATAATACTGCAAGCCTGTATTATAGTGCAATTAATAAAAACAATTCTTTATTTGATACACTTGCTTTCAATCCGAATATATT
>JACDAZ010000061.1 GCA_013695175.1 Flavisolibacter sp.
CCCAATCAGGGGTTTAATTGTGCAAGGGAAAGACTACCAGGAATTAAAAGGAAAAAATTTCTGGCGCATAGTTACTTTAACACACCTTGCAGAATACCAAAAGTCGCAAAATATAAACCTTGCCAAAATTTTCAGTGGCAGTGAGTTTGCAAAACTTTCTTTGGTTACCAATAAAGCCGAGGATTAATAAGATCTTTCAGTTTTTTTTCAACTGCAATTTTGCAGTTATTTTTATGACTTTGGCTTTAGAAGTAAATTATTTTTAAATAAGAATGGTTTTTGCTGCCTTATCAGATTAAATCTTGCAAACGTGGTTTTTATTATTGTCTTTTTCATACTTCACTGGTACTTATCTCTTTTCTTCCAGTCTTTTTTTCAGCACCGTTATGCTGCACATCGTGCTTTTACAATGAGTAAATTCTGGGAAAAATTCTTTTTCGTTGCTGCTTATATCACCCAGGGATCCTCTTATATGAGTCCAAAGGTTTATGGTATCATGCACCGCATGCACCATGCTTTTACAGATACAGAAGATGATCCGCACTCACCGGCATATGATAAAACAGTAGCTGCTATGATGTGGCGTACTTCAAAAACTTATGTGGACATTATGTATGGCCGTACAATAGTTGATGAAAAGTTTACAAAGAATACTCCTGAGTGGGGTTGGTTTGACAGGTGGGGTAATACCTGGTGGTCAAGAATAATCTGGACAGCTATATATGTTTGGATCTATATCATTTTCGCTCCATCTGCATGGTGGTTTGTTTTAATTCCTTTTCATGTAATGATGGGACCTATACATGGTGTGATTATAAACTGGTTTGCACATAAATATGGGGAAATAAATTTTGAAACAGATAATACTTCCAAAAATTTATTTAAGCTGGATTTATTGATGTTAGGAGAGGGGTATCATAATAATCACCATAAATTTCCTTCCAGGACAAATTTTGCTGTTAAGAAAGGAGAGTTTGATCCTATTTACCCTGTTATTCGTGTTTTTGAAAAGCTGAGAATAATTAGAGTGTCTAATCTATAGATTTGTTACTGCAATTTTATTGATGATTTTTTCTGCATGCTCACGGGAGTTTTCTATAAACAACCTGTGTGTGTTCATGCCTCCGCATATTACACCGGCTAAGAAAATATTTCTCTTATTCGTTTCATGAGTTTCTTCATTATATACCGGTTTTCTTACTTGGTCATTAGATAATTCAATTCCTATTTTTTCTAAAAAGTTCAGGTTAGGCTGATAGCCTGTCATACTTAATACCCAATTATTTTTAATAGTAATGAATCCTTCTGGGGTATTTATATCCACCTCATTTTCCCGGATTGCCACTACACTTGAGTTAAAATAAGCTTTAATAGAACCTTCTTTGATCCTGTTTTCAATATCAGGCTTTACCCAATATTTTACCCTGCTTCCAATCTCTGAATTTCTTGTTACCATAGTTACTTCAGCACCTTTTCTCCATGTTTCCAAAGCTGCATCAACAGCAGAATTCATAGCTCCAACAACAAGTACTTTCTGAAAAGAAAAGAAATGAGGATCATTATAATAATGAAACACTTTTGGCAAATCTTCTCCCGGTACATTTAATAAATAAGGGATATCATAAAAACCTGTAGCTAATATTAAATAGGTACAGGTATATACCGATTTTGTTGTTATTACCTGATAGGTATTGTAATCAATTTCCCTAACTTCTTTTACTTCTTCAAATAAATGAATGTTGATTTTATTATCAGCTGTTACCCTTCTGTAATATTCCAATGCTTCGGCACGCGATGGTTTTGGATGTATGGATACAAAGGGGACACCACCAATTTCCAGTCTTTCCGAAGTGGAGAAAAAAGTCATGCTTTGCGGGTAATTATATAAGGAATTAACAAGCGTTCCTTTTTCGAGAATTACATAATCAATTGCTTTTTCTTTAGCTGCCAGTGCACAGGCTATACCTATGGGTCCGCCACCAATTATAATGAGATTATGATGTTGCTGATCCAAAATTTTTAAAGCAAATATATTCTGCAAATGCAAGCTGCAACTGATTTAAACTGCTGAAAAATTTATTAAGTAAATTAGAAATTGAATGAGGTGGTCAAAATTCCAAGTCAAAAACGGAACAGCTGCCAAAAGACAAATGGTAGTACAATTATGTGTCCTACCAATATGATGTGCAGATAGGATATGATGCAATTATTCTAATGTCTTTTGCGGTGCCAAAATAAACTGTTCATTGTTTTGAGGCGGAGCAACCCTAATCGTTACCAGGATATAATGATACTAGCGAATTACTTACAACATTGAAGCATTTAGGAAGTCATGGAGTTTATGCGCTTCACTATATTCACTTTCAGTAGAAGATTTAAGATATAGAGTTTGGATGTAGTTCAAATGCCATGGTTTTGTAAATGCATTGCTAGCGCTTAATTAAGTCACTTACTCAAATTAAGACAATTTAGTAATTGTATCCATAGCAATAAACATTTTTCCACTATCTGGCAATAGAATAAAGCCATACTTTTTATAAAAGTTAATTGCAGCTTCGTCTATGGGATCTACAACTACTGCCATGGATGCAACACTACTTATGGAAGTGTAGTAACTTCTTTTTAGTGCATCCACTAGAAGCAATTCTCCTAAACCTTGACCTTGGAAGCTATTGTCAATAGCTAAGCGGCCCAATAAAGTGGCAGGCAAATCATTGTAAGACGGTGGAAGTTTTTTTACAATTTCTTCTGGAAGCAAATCTCTCTGAACAACAGTACTTGATAAGGTATAATAACCTATTATTTTTTTGCTTTCATCCTCGAGAAGTACAAAACAGGCCGATAACTTTCTCTTTACATCTTGTTTTGCCTGTTTATGTAAGTAATCATCAAGAAGTTGCTTTCCACAATTAAAATTCTTCTTATCATGTGAAAAATTTAAAGCAATAGCCAAATAGCTCATCTTTTTGCTATTGCTTGATTATAGCGTGAAGCAGCTTTTCTAAGTCTAGAATTTGGCTTGGAAGGATTCATTATTGCATCAAAGAATATCTCTTGATCTCTCTTAGAAGATAAAATTACATCTCGATTTTCTACAATTTTACTAGCTTGTTGCTGAGCAGAAAACACAATAAACTCGGTCAAGTTTCTAAACCCGCCTAAGTTAGCTGCATATTCAAAATATTCCTTTTGCTCCTTTGGTAATCTAGTATCAAATCGAGCTTTTTCGATTGGTTTCATACTCTCAAATTTTTAAATTTATATTACAATGTACGGATATTTTCCGTACAAAAAAATTTAATTGTTAAGAACAATATTAAATTTCTACAAATAGGCGATATGCTTAACGGACTGCCGAAGGTTGGCTTTAAGATGAAATGTGCGCCAAATTCATATTTAGAAATTAATTTCTGAAGTTCAAACACAAAATCTTAAGTACCAGTAATTAATTATGAAATTAAAGTGACTTTTCCTTAAGACTCAAATTGACCAGGAAGGTGAAGAGGAGTAATTATGATTTTGCTGATGTTATATTCAACTCCTTTAAATAAAGTCGAAGGAGATTGGAACATTATCTATTAAAAGGAGAGGAGTTTTATTTTTCGCGAAGAAAAATGCACAGGCTATACCTCCAGGACCGCCTCCAACTATAATTTAAGGATAATGATGTTGATGCAAGTTTTCTTTTAAGCCAATATATTCTGCAAATACAAGCTGCAAATGATTTTAAAGAGCTGAAAAATTTATTAAGTAAATTACAATAGTAATGAACGTTATTTATTTTTTTATTTACTGTTGCTATCTCTTCCTTTTTGTGTAAAAGCACAAAATAATAGAGTATATTCTATAACTAGCCTTGGTTTTAAAAAGCTGATATTGGTTGCTGTTTTTTTGAACAAAAATGTATCCTATTAGAATAAAAAGTCACATCATGTATTCATTTTTAAAATTTAACTCTAACTCGATATTTTTAAAATCAATAAATCAAAAACATTTCTTGAATTTTATTCTTGTCATTAGTAATAGTTAACGCAAGCATTAAAAGTATCCTTGCTTTTTGAGGATTAAGGTTATCTGATGCTATTGTGCCAAGTTTTGAATCGTCAAATGTTCCTACATATTGGGTGGTAACCTTCCCTGAAA
>JACDAZ010000082.1 GCA_013695175.1 Flavisolibacter sp.
ACACAAAAAGGCTCACTTGTAAATGCTGATTATTTAAGATTCGATTTTTCACATTTCTCCAAATTGAGCCATGAAGAAATAGCCTCGATTGAAAAATTAGTGAATGAAAAAATAAGAGAAAATATCCCTGTTGTTATTAAGCAAATGAAGAAAGAACAAGCCCTTGAATCCGGTGCAATGGCTTTGTTTGGCGAAAAATACAGTGATGAAGTTCGTGTTGTGGAGATAGATAAAAATTATTCAATTGAATTATGTGGAGGAACACATGTAGGAGCTACAGGTGAGCTTGGTTATTTTAAAATTCTTTCTGAAAGTGCAATTGCTGCAGGTGTAAGAAGAATAGAAGCTATTTCCGGACAAGCAGCGGAGACTTTTATAGAAGAACAACTGCAACAGTTACAACAGGTAAAAGAAGCATTAAAAAGTCCAAAAGATGTTTTAAAAGGAATTCAAAATTTGAATAATGAAAATACTTCTCTTTTAAAAAGGATTGAAGTATTTGAGCAGTCACAAATTGAAATTGTAAAGAAGGATTTGTTGAATAGTATTCAGGATTTAAAAGGTGTCCAATTTATTGGAGAAGTTGTAAACGTGTCAAATGCAGATGCATTAAAAAAGCTTGCTTTTAATATAAAGCCCCATTTAGCTGATTTTTTGATGGTTTTAGGTACTGAAACAGAAGGAAAAGCTTTTATACTAATCATGATTTCAGATAAAGTGGCTATGGAAAAAAGCCTGGATGCTTCTCAAATAATTAAGCAAAAAGTGGCAAATATTATAAAAGGAGGCGGTGGTGGACAAAAAACTTTAGCTACAGCAGGAGGACAGGATCCTTCGGCCCTTCATCAGGCTATAGAAGCCGTTAAACAACTAATTTGATCCATTCACCAATTTAACAATTGCGAAGCCCTTCGTATTACAAAAACCTTTTTATATTTGATCTACGAAAATAAACGTAGTAAAAAATATAAAATATGAAAGCTTCTATTTTGAAAAGTGTTGTTGTAGCAGGATTAGCTATTATAACCGTACCCTCCGCCTTTGCCCAGGATAATAAAGATGATAAAGATGTTCAGCAAATTATTATCACAAAAAAAGGAAACACTGATGTAAAAACGGTTATTGAAATAACAGGTAATACTGTAACTGTTAATGGTAAAGACGCAAAAGATGTAAAGGATGTTACAGTGCACTTAAATAATATAAGAGACATACGTGCCTTAGCACAGTTTAATGATCGTACCTGGAATTTTAATATGGGAGATGATCATTTTTCTTTCTTTTCTGCAGACTCAAACAGGGCTATGCTTGGAATAGTTACAGATTCTCATGATAAAGGAGCAAGAATCACATCAGTTACCAAAGAAAGTGCTGCTGAAAAAGCAGGATTAAAAAAAGGTGATATCTTAACTAAAATTGGAGACCAGGAAATTGGAAATGCCACAGATGTATCTACAGCCATTCGTTCCACCAAACCCGGGCAAAATGTGGATATAACGGTAATCAGAGATGATAAAGAACAAAAGCTAAAAGCTGAAATGGGTAAATGGAAAGGTGTTCAAATTAATGCAATTGGCAGTAATACAGTAAGACCTATGTTAGCACCAGGCTCACCTGGTGCTCCCGGTGCACAGGGATTTTCTATTTATGCACCCTCTACCCGGCCAAGACTTGGATTATCTATACAGGATACTGAAAATGGTAAAGGAGTAAAAGTATTAGAAGTGGAATCTGATGGTGCTGCGGGCAAATCAGGATTAAAGAAAGATGATGTAATCACTCATTTTAATGATAAAGAAGTAAATACAACTGATGAAATTACCAGGTTAATGAGAGAAAATGCAAATAAAGCATCTTATTCTGTTCGAGCATTAAGAAATGGCAAATCACAAAATTTTGAAGTTGTTATACCACGTAAGCTAAAAACAGCAAACCTTTAAGAACCTAATTTTTTTATAAATGAAACCTCGCAATTTGCGGGGTTTTTTATTTTAAGAAAACTGGTTGTGCTTAAAGTTTAAATTTGCTTCATTCAAAAATAAATGTATGATCCTGAAAAAAATGTGGCTGGCGGCAATTGTATTTATAGTTATAAGCTGCAATGATAAAACATCAGAAAAGTTTACAGTTGATGGTAAAATACACAATGCAACTTCTGATCTTATTTTTTTAGAAGAAGCATCACTAACAGATATGAATCCACTTATTGTTGATTCAGTCCGTTTAGGAAAAGATGGATCTTTTAA
>JACDAZ010000089.1 GCA_013695175.1 Flavisolibacter sp.
AACTTCAACATCAGTTGCCCCCAATTCACCAGTTTCATTTATTTTGCTGTTATGGTATGAACTATTATTTACCAGAGTTTCTTCAACAGGTGTTTCTTCTGTAAAACTTAAATCAGTTTCAAATTCATCGCGGTGCACCAAATAATCAAAAGCTACGGGGTCATGATAATATAAAATAGCTTTTTGATATTGGCTGTTATATTCTTCGCTACCCTTTTTCAATTTCTTGAGTAACAAAATTTGAGCAGCGGTGAAGTAAGGATTTTGTTTTGTAATGGCTACCAGTTCCTCTACTGTAAAATCAGTCAATGATTTATTAAAAATCTGTTGGGAAAGAATACTGAAACGATCATCCATAAGGCAAATTAAGAAACTTACCAATTCGAAAACAGGCGATTAAAAATATCATCGGTAAGTGTTCTCACCATTTCATCCAGCAACCTGCCTTCAGCTGCCTGCAAAGAAGAGTTTGCATTAAATTCAAAACTCCGGGTTATTAAAAATTCTTCTTTGTCGTTTGAGAGTGTTTTATTTAATACAATATTTACTGATACAGTAAGCCTGTTCATTACCGATTCTTTATTGGAGATACCTGATGTGGAAACAGAATAATCAGTAATAGACCCATCCAAAACCCAATGGGCATTTTCATTATTTGTTGAGGTAAGCTTTGTTTGATTAATGATTTTTTGTTTAACCCTGTCCGTTAAGCTGGCGCTTAATTGGGGATTAACATAAGGAGCCCTGTTTTCAATAAAATTAATTCGAATAGAACGGATGCTATCCGGAATGGAAACATCATTAAACCTGTACACACCACAACCTGCATTAAAAAATGCAAATGAGATAGTAACAACTAAAACAAAAGCTGTTATTTTTTTTATACCGGGTATAAGGGGTAACATAATTAGGTTTCTAAGTCTTTTATTCTGCAATCAACTTCTTTTTTATTAATTATTCGTCAATGTCGTATTCTTTTAACTTTCTGTATAAAGTACGTTCACTGATGCCAAGGTCCAGTGAAGCATCTTTACGTTTTCCCCTGTGTTTTTTAAGTGCTTTTATAATAAGTTCTTTTTCCTTATCCATAATGTTTAAACTTTCATCAACCTCCTCGTGTTCCTGTATCTGATTGTGCATTATTACTGGTTGCGATTGCTGTGTATGATGAGGAACCATTACAGGCTTGTGCGATTGTTCACTGTAAGGTTGTAATTCCTTCAGCTCATTTATTAATGAAGGATTTTGTTGAACTAAAGAAGGGTTTTGTAATACATCAAGAAACATTCTTTTTAGTTCTGTAACATCCCTTTTCATATCAAAAAATAACTTGTACAAAATCTCTCTTTCATTACTGAATTCATGTCCATTTGCGCCGTGGGCATGGGCCAAAACAGGTAATTGGTTTGGATTATTTACTTCAGGTAAAAATCTTGAAAGTTCAGTGGCAGTTATTTGTTTATCGATTGCCAGAACTGAAATTTGTTCAGCAATATTCTTCAATTCTCTGACATTGCCACGCCATGGATAATTAACAAAAGTCTGCGTAGCTGAGGCATCTAATTGTACGGGTGTGGTTTTATATCTTTCAGCAAAATCAACAACAAATTTTCTAAAGAGGAGAGGAATATCTTCTTTCCTGTCTCTTAATGAAGGAACACGAATGGGAACTGTATTTAGCCTATAATATAAATCTTCCCTGAACTTACCTTGTTGTACATGTTGCAAAAGATCTTTATTAGAAGCTGCTATTACTCTTACATCTGTTTTTTGAACTTTTGATGAACCTACACGAATAAATTCTCCTGATTCTAACACACGCAATAAACGGGCTTGCGTACCTAAAGGCATTTCCACTATTTCATCTAAAAATATAGTACCACCATTTACTGTTTCAAAGTAACCTTTCCTGCTGTCTACAGCTCCTGTAAACGAACCTTTTTCGTGACCAAACAATTCAGAATCTATAGTTCCTTCTGGTATGGCACCACAGTTCACGGCAATGAATGGATTATGTTTTCTGGCGGAAAGTGAATGTATAATATGAGAAAAAGCTTCTTTACCTACGCCACTTTCTCCCGAAATAAGTACTGTAAGATCTGTATTGGCTACCTGTGCAGCCACCTGCAGTGCATAATTTAATGAAGGAGAATTACCAATAATGCCAAACCTGTTTTTTATATTTTGAAGCTCCATTTTTTTATTTTACTAATTCGCCTAATAAAGTTGCCTGTGTACACCCATTTACATAAACCAATACGTATTCTCCTGGCTTTAGATCATAGTGCATTTTTTCAAAAACAATCACTTTGTTTTGGCTGGTTCTTCCCATCCATGCCGTTTTACTTTTCTTTGAATCACCTTCAATCAAAACCTTAAACGTTTTACCTATGTCTCTAAGATTACTCTGATGAGAAAGTTTACTTTGCACATCAACAATTTCCTGTAATCTTCGTTTTTTTATGCCTTCAGGAATATCATCTGTATACCTTCTGTGTGCTAAAGTTCCCGGGCGTTCGCTATAAAAAAACATATAGCTCATATCGTACTGTGCATATTGCAACATGCTGATGGTTTCCTTATGATCGTCTTCAGTTTCAGTACAAAAACCTGTTATAACGTCTGAACTGATACCACATTCGGGAAGAAGTTCTTTTATACGATCTACTTTAGCCATATACCATTCGCGGGTATAACTACGGTTCATTAATTGTAAAACTCGTGTTGAACCGCTTTGTAAAGGAAGATGAATGTATTTACAGATATTTTCATATTTACTCATGGTAAATAACACTTCATCTGTTATGTCTTTGGGGTGTGAAGTTGAAAATCGTACGCGAAGATCAGGAGCAATTAAAGCTACTTTTTCGAGCAGTTTTGCAAAAGTTACAGGGGCTTCGTCTGCTTCAGGAACATAATAATAACTGTCCACATTCTGACCTAAAAGGGTTACTTCTTTATAACCTGCTTCATAAAGGTCTTTGCACTCCCTGATGATACTTTCAGCATCACGGCTGCGTTCCCGCCCACGGGTAAATGGCACCACACAAAATGAGCACATGTTGTTGCAACCCCGCATGATACTTACAAAAGCTGTTATGCCGTTGCTGTTTAAACGTACAGGAGAAATATCTGCATAAGTTTCATCGCGGCTTAAAAGAACATTCACCGCTTTTTGTCCGCCATCGGCTTCTGAAATCAATTGCGGCAAGGTTCTATACGCGTCGGGACCAATCACCAGGTCAACCAGCTTTTCTTCTTCCAGCAGTTTGGCTTTTAAGCGTTCTGCCATGCATCCTAACACACCTACAAGAGTCCCCGGTCTTCTTTTTTTAAGTTTTTTAAATTCAGTGAGACGTTTACGAACGGTTTGTTCAGCTTTTTCCCTGATAGAACAAGTGTTTAAAAAGATGAGGTCTGCTTCTTCCACATTGCGTGTAGCACCAAAACCTTCTTCATTTAATATGGATGCAACAATTTCGCTATCGCTGAAATTCATCTGGCAGCCATAGCTTTCTATATAAAACCTGCGTTTAAACTGGTTGGGGTCAAGATCAAATGGTGCAAATGCTTCACCTTGTCTTGCTTCGTTATGAACTTTGGTTGTGGCTAAATCAAACATAATTGCACAAATAGAGCGCAAAGATAAAGACTATGAAACTGTGAAGTGACAGTATGGCAGATTTTAAGAAGATTTTTGTGCTACTTACCTGGCTATAGCCTGGAGCTTAGGTGCTAACCATGAATCTTTTACAGGAATGATCCAATTATTTTCAAGTTCTTTTTTTGTTTGAACCAGGTTATTAAAATACAGTGTATCCGAAGTTAAAAAACCATTTTCTGCTGCATATTTTACCTGGGATAGCGGTAAAACCTGAATTTTATCTTTAACTAAAAAAGCAAGATTGGTGCGGTTAAATAAATCTACTTTATAATTTTCCCCAATGCTTTTAATAAACCGAACGGAAGAATCTGTACTGCAACCACTAACAGAAACTGAATCATCAGCCATTAATAAAATAAACTGACCAAAAAACAAAGTTCCAAAAGCTTTTACCCTATCTCCATGAGATTGCCATTCATTACAAAAATCATTGATTTTGGTCTCCAGTTCCAACGCTTCGCCTAAACTAAACAAACGGCTGCTTTGATAGATCCACACTTTACTCTGAGGTGAAAAATCTTCCGGAAGCAAATCTTTATACTCTAAATTCATTTTACAAAGGTAAAAAGGGAGTTCTAAAACTTTAATTAAACATCATTCATTGACGCAGCAATCAGTTCGGCTATATCATAAACCTTTACTTCAGCTTCTTTTTCTACAGCTTTTACACCATCAGTAAGCATAGTATTACAAAACGGGCATGCCGCAGCCACAATCTCAGAACCTGTTTCAATAGCTTCTTCGGTTCTTTCAAAATTCACTCTTTTATTTCCGGGCTCTTCTTCTTTAAACATTTGAGCACCACCGGCACCGCAGCACAGTCCTTTTTTACCACAGCGCTTCATTTCCACCAGTTCTGCATCAAGGGCTTCCAAAACTTTACGGGGAGCTTCATATATCCCATTTCCACGTCCTAAATAACAACTATCGTGATAGGTTATTTTTTTGCCTTTAAATGCATGTGCATCTGTAAGTTTTATTTTACCATCATCAATAAGTGATTGTAAGAAAGTCGTATGATGAATGATATCGTAACTGCCACCCAATTGAGGGTATTCATTTTTAAAAATATTAAAGCAATGCGGGCAGGTGGTTACGATCTTTTTAATACCATAATTATTCAGCAACTGAATGTTTTGATAAGCCATCATCTGGAATAAAAACTCATTGCCTGCACGACGTGCCGGATCGCCTGTACACATTTCTTCTTTTCCAAGAATAGCATATGAAATACCAACCTTATGTAAAATAGTAGCAAATGCTTTTGTAATTTTTTGAGCTCTTTGATCAAAACTTCCTGCACAACCCACCCAAAATAAAATTTCAGGTGTTTCGCCACTTGCTAAAAAATCAGCCATTGATTTTACCTGCATGTATAATTTTTTCTTCTTGCTCAAAAATAAGCTTGAAACAACAATAGCTATTAACTATTTAGAAAAGCATATCTGCTATTTTTGCAGCCCATTATGAACTGGAGATCTACCTGGGAAAGAATAACTCACTGGGAACTGTGGCATTATTTTGTAAAATATTATTTTATTGCTCCCTTTTGGTTATGGTATTGTTTGCGTTCAGGATCACTTTGGTTTTTCAGTTCATCAAATCCCACTCTTACTTTTGGAGGATTTGAAGGCGAAGGAAAAAAAGAAATGTATGATCAATTGCCGGCAGGTACATTCCCTGTTACCATTTACATCAGTCCCGGACAAGACTTTGATTCTGTAAAAAAAGCTCTGGCTGATAAAAATTTAAATTATCCATTAGTGGTAAAACCGGATGCAGGAAGCAAAGGTTTATTATTTCGAAAAATTGATAATGAAGCAGAACTAATAAGCTATCATCAAAAAATGCCTGTGGAGTACCTGGCACAGCAACTAATTAAATATCCTTATGAATTAAGCGTGTTTTACTACAGATTTCCCAACCGGCAAAAAGGTGTGATAACAGGTTTAATAGAAAAAGATCTATTGCACGTAAAAGGAAACGGTAAAGATAATTTACTGGAATTAATACAAATGCATCCAACTGCGAAATACCGGGTTGATGAATTAAAACTTAAGCATGAAAATTCTTTTAATGTTATCATTCCAAAATGTGAACGTTTTATTCTTACTTATGCTGCTAATTTGAGCAGGGGCGCCAGGTTTACTCACCTCGAACATCTGATAGATGAAGATCTTTTAAAAGTTTTTGACGATTTAAGTCTTTATACAAGTTTTTATTATGGCAGGTATGATTTAAAATGTTTATCACTTAATGATTTAAAAGGAGGTAAAAACTTTTCCATTTTAGAATTTAACGGTAGTGGTGCAGAGCCCAATCATATTTATCATCAAGGGTATAGCTTGCTACAAGCATACAAGGTTATCATTTTTCATTGGAAAATCTTGTATCAAATTTCAAAATACAACCACCGTCATGGTTATCCATATTGGTCATTTAGCAGAGGAAATAAATTTTTAAAAGAAGCCAAAAAACATTTACGTGTTTTGGAAAAATTCGAAAAAGAAATTCTGGTTTAATAACATCAAAGAAAATTATTTTTAATTTTTATAAATGATTGAATGAGTCAGCTGGTAAGAGTTTTTTTTACAGGGATGTTCATTTCTTTTTTAGGGACACTGCCATTGGGTACTTTGAACATAGCTGCCATGCAAATTTCTATTACTGACGGAATAATGCCAGCTCTTTTATTTTGTTTGGGTGTATTGCTTGCTGAAATTGTTTATGTGCGTATATCACTTGTTGCCATGGATTGGGTAAGGAAGCAGAAAACGCTTTTCAAAATTTTGGAATGGGTTACAGTAATAATAATTCTTGCCTTAGCTGTATCCAGTTTTTATGCTGCCACTCATCCTAAAGTTGATAAAAACATAATTTTAAGTAGTACACTTCCAAAGTTTTGGCTTGGTTTAATTATGAGCGCATTGAATCCTGTACAAATTCCTTTTTGGTTTGGCTGGAGTGCTGTTTTATTTTCAAAAAAAATCCTTCTTCCAAAAAGTAGTAACTACAATATTTATATTTTAGGAATAGGTTTGGGTACTTTATTGGGAAATTGTGTTTTTATTTTTGGTGGTAAATTAATTGGTGATCAACTTAGCAATAACCAGCACATATTAAACTGGATCATCGGCGGTATTTTTAGTATAACTGCTTTGATACAGTTAATAAAAATTGCCAGGCATAAAGGAGTTGAACATAAAATTGATCATCCAAAAGAACATACAAAACAATTTGAACAGCAGGTGGAGGATATAGGTAAATATAATTAAGATGGTGTATTCATTTCTTCAGCCCATTTGTCTCTTTCATCAGGACTAAATTTCCAGGGAGCAAAATTGTTTTCAATGTTACTATACATGGCATTCCATTCAGCAGGCTGGTTGCTTTCTTCCAATGCCAGGTAACGCTTTAATTGATTAATTATATTAAGGGGATCTATTAAAACAGGGCATACCTGTACACATGCCTGGCAACTGGTACAAGCCCAAAGTTCTTCTGTAGTTATGTAATCATGCAGCAATGTTTTTCCATCATCTGCATATTCTTTATTCTTATCTATGTTATATCCAACAACCTCCATCCGATCCCTCGTATCCATCATGATCTTGCGTGGCGATAGCAACTTACCGGTTTGATTGGCCGGGCAGGCAGCTGTACATCTTCCACATTCTGTGCAGGTATAAGCATCCAGTAAATTTTTCCAGCTCAGATCAAAAACATCTTTTGCACCAAACTTTTTTGGTTGCTCAACTGCTGCATCTGTGGGAACTGTTTCCGGCTGCATTGCATACAACACTTCTTTTTGTATCTCAGGCATATTCAGCATTTCCCCCTGCGGTTTTAGCCATGTATAATAAGTATTAGGAAATGCAAGTATTATATGCAGGTGCTTGGAGTAGGGGAGGTAATTTAAAAAAATAAAAATTCCTGCTATATGAAGCCACCATGCTGTTCTTTCCAAAACTACCAAAGCCGGTGTTGTAAAATTTTGAAAGAGTGGAGTTATAATTCCTGAAACCCAAAAATTTGCAGTTTGTACCTCACCATAATAACCATAACCCCTGATTTGTAAAGCTTTGTCTGAAGAGTTCATTAATAGAAATAAACTCATAAGAATGATTTCAAAAAACAATATATAATTGGCATCATTCCGGGGCCATCCATTCAATTCATTCATGTTTAACCTTGGCACCTTTACCGTATTACGGCGAAGAAGAAAAATTATACAGGAAGCAAGAACAAGAAACGCAAGTATTTCAAAAAAGTTGATGACGAAAGTATAAAAGCTGCCAAGGTAAGGAGCAAACAACCGGTGGGTTCCAAAAATACCATCAAGCACAATTTCTAAAATTTCAATATTTATTATGGTAAAACCCGCATACAAAATAAAATGAAGCACAGCAACAAATGGGTTATCAAACATCCTTTTCTGACCAAAAGCCATCAACAAAACATTCCTCCATCGCCCCGGATCAGGTTCAAAATTCTCATCCCTGCCCAATTTAATGTTGCGGTTAATAAATTTTGCTTTTTTAATAAATAACCACAATGCTACTCCTGCCAGTATAATAAATAAAATTTGTTGTGCCAACTGCATAATAGATTTGCTAATTTAAGCCCTGTAAAAATAGAGGATGAAACCTGAAAATACTTCAACAGCAACAAACATCATTTTAAACAGAGATACCATTAAAAGAAAAATGAGAAGAATGGCTATGGAAATAGCTGAAAAAAATACAGGTGAAAAACAACTTATTATAGCCGGTATTGCGGGTAACGGTGTTTTAGTTGCACAGAATTTAATTACCATTCTTCAGGAAATAACTGATCTGCAAATAGAATTTATAGAAATAAAATTGAATAAAAAAGATCCTTTACAAAGTAAGCTTGAATGGAGCGCATCATTTGCAGGTAAAAGCATAATTATAATAGATGATGTTGCAAATACCGGTAAGACTATTATGTATGCTTTAAAACTTTTTTTAAACGATTATCCAAAAAAAATTCAAACTCTTGTGCTGGTAGAACGGAGCCATAAAGCTTTTCCTGTGCAAAATGATTATGTAGGACTTACTGTGTCTACCACTTTGCAGGAACATATTTCCGTAGAAACAGAAGGTGGTGAGCTGATGCGGGCATGTTTACATTAAAAATAAAACCACCGGAATTTAAATTTTCCGGAAGTTAGTTCCAGGGCAGGTGCCGGTACTTTCAACATATTGATTATATGTAATGCAGTACGGACTCCTTTACTATTTGTTTTTATTCTTGTAAAATCAATATCGGGCGATATATACCATTGCCTTAATCTTTCTATATCTCTTCTGTCAAAAATTACAGTACCTGTTTTATCTACTGCAAAGTTTTCAAATCCACCATACAAACCCGTTGCTCCATAACCCACTGCTACATTTAACCAGGGAGGCAATGCATCTGACTGAATAAATGAAGAGAGGTTGAAACTTAGCCAGTATGTCTGAGAATTATAATCTTTTAGCAAACGTTCAGGCAGGGTTTTGCCAAACAAGGTATTGGCTCTTTCTTCCAAATTTTCTGGATGATTGTTTCTATGAGTAGAAAATTTCAGATGAATCTTTTGTTGTTGCCAGGCAAATTCCTGAGATGTAAAAAGTACAGCACCGGCAACATTAGCTGCCATATCCGTCCAGCTCCATCCCCATTCAGCTGAATGAGCATCTAATATTTCAAGAATTGTTTGATATCCTAAGCCACTTATGCCACCAAGCCATGTTGCTTTTTTATCCTCCACACCCGACCATATCCATAATGATTTTGAATATTTTGCCAGGTTATAGGTAGTCCAGCTATGTCCGACTTTATCCACCTGAAGCCATTCTTTGCTGTCATCAAAGAATTGAAAGGAGCTCCTGGGATGTTCTTTATACCAGGTTTGGCTTAATATTAATAAAGTTGCCGTATAAGAAGCAGCATGTATAGCCGATACAGCTTTGAATCTGTTTTTATTAAAATAATTTTCTTCAATTGCTAATGGTTCCTGAACAATACTTTCAGCTGTATCCTGTGCTGTTGAACTTAAACAATTAAAAAAGAAAATATAGAATATCCATTTCTTCACGCATCAAATGTACGGACAGCTTTAATTTCGCATACTTAACTTTAAACTTTAAAACATTTTCGATGAATGCAGCTATAGAACAAAAGGTTAACAGTTGGTTGAATGGGAATTTTGATGAAGATGTAAAAGTTAAGATCCGCGAAATGCAAAAAAATGGTGGAGAAGAACTGGCAGATGCATTTTACAGAAATCTGGAATTTGGTACTGGTGGTTTAAGAGGCATAATGGGGGTGGGCACAAATAGAATTAATAAATATACTATAGGAATAGCCACACAAGGCTATGCTAATTATCTTAAGAAAAGTTTTCCGAATGAGCAGGTAAAAGTGGCTATTGCACATGACAACCGCAACAACAGCCGCTTTTTTGCAGAAACGACTGCTCATGTTTTTGCTGCAAATGATATTAAGGTCTATTTATTTGAGGATTTACGCCCAACGCCTGAACTTTCTTTTGCCATCAGGTATTTTAGATGTCATGGCGGAGTTGTCTGTACGGCATCTCATAATCCAAAAGAATATAATGGCTATAAAGCTTACTGGACTGATGGGGGACAATTAGTGCCGCCTCACGATAAAGCAGTTATTACTGAAGTAGAAAAAATAGAAAATGTTGATGATGTAAAATGGACAGGAGGAGATGAAAATATCATCATTATTGGAAAGGAAGTGGATGAAGCCTATTTAAATATGGTAAAGGAATTGAGTGTTTATCCTGAAG
>JACDAZ010000096.1 GCA_013695175.1 Flavisolibacter sp.
CAAAAGCTATGAAGCATAAATACAATGCGAACAGCCGATCTCAAAAATTAAAATATCATATACAAACCAGTGGAAGAAGTTTGCATGCCCAGGAGATAGATTTTAATGATATCCGCACAACCTTGCAAGCATTGTATGCTATTTATGATAACTGTAATTCATTACATACAAATGCATACGATGAAGCCATTACCACACCTACAGAAGAAAGCGTACGCAGGGCAATGGCAATACAACTAATTATTAATCGTGAATTAGGATCTGCAAAAACAGAAAATTTTATACAAGGGTCTTTTATAATTGAAGAATTAACTGATATGGTTGAAGAAGCTGTTCTTTCTGAATTTGACAGGCTAACAGAAAGAGGTGGTGTGTTAGGTGCTATGGAAAGAATGTACCAGCGAAATAAAATACAGGAAGAAAGTTTGTTTTATGAACATCAAAAACATACCGGTGAACTTCCTTTAATTGGTGTAAATACCTTTCTGAATAAAAAAGGATCTCCAACAATTTTACCGGGAGAGGTTATACGCTCTACAAAAGAAGAAAAAGAGCAACAGATATCCAACCTTCAATTTTTTTGGGAAAGAAATAAAAACAAAAAAGAAGCAGCCCTGGATAAATTAAAAAAAGCAGCCATTAATAATGAAAACCTTTTCAATGAATTAATGGAAACAGTAAAATATTGTTCCCTTGGTCAAATCACTCATGCCTTATATGAAGTAGGCGGACAATACAGGCGAAATATGTAATTAATAAATATTTATATTGGAAAAGACTTGTTTTCAATGGTTTACATAATATACAAGGACCCCGGCTTTGATTCTTAAAGAAATTTGAATATTTTGTTGGCACCAACCACCGTCCTATGGAATATCTTCAGCAAAGACTCCTGCAAAGGAAGTTTAAGCCAGAGCCTTTTGATGTTTATAACCTTCACCTGCTTGTCTGGAAAAAAGCATTAGCATTTTTTATTTATATCAAGCTTATTGGAATCAGTTCAAGTTTAAATGATTATGACAGAAGGAAACTTGAAGTTTTTAATGTTATAAATATTTTTCAGCTTTTTACAGGCATATTAGTACCAGTTATAGGATTAATGAATCATAAAGCACTCCCTGCCAATGCATGGATGGTTGCCTGTTTACCTGCAATAGTAAGTTTCATGGTTCTTTATCTCAATCACAAACAACTTTATTTACATGCTCTTTTATCTTATTTTATCTTATATCCCTTCTTTACATGCATTGTTTACTTAAATGGTTTTAACCTGGGGCTTGAATTATATTTTATTTTATACGGTGTTCTCGCAGTATTCTTTCTGAATATCAGCTATATGTTATTTACCATAGCTTTTTCTATGATCAGCTATTTTGTATTAATGGTCATCAGGAAAAATTATCAATATCAATTAGCTTCTGTAAACATTGACGTGTATGTTTTTAATCAAATTTTAGCCATACTGTTTATTTATTATGGATTATACCTTTTAAAAAAAGAAATTACCGATTACCAGGTAAAAATCAATGCTAAAAACAAAGCTTTACAACAAAAGAATGACAACATTGTTCTTCAAAAAAATGAAATAGGTTTACAGGCCTCACTATTACAGGATCAAACTGAAAAACTCACTGAATTGAACAACCTGAAAAACAAAATGTTTTCAGTAATTGCACACGATCTCAAATCTCCTATTTATGCAATGAGTAATTTATTTCAGCAAATGCAGTATCACAATATTCCTGCTGAGGAAGTAAAATCTACATTACCGGAAATAAGTAAAGATTTAAATTATACTATAGGTTTACTTGATAATTTACTTCTTTGGGCCAAAAGCCAAATGGAAGTAAACATGGTAAAGCCGGAAACACTTGATCTTTCTGTTATCATAAAAGATGTTTGTCAATTACTCAGGTTGCAGGCCCAGGTAAAGCAGGTGAAATTGGAAAGTAAGTTAGAAGGACCTCTTCTTGTACATGCTGATAAAGAAATGATAAACCTTGTTTTACGAAACATCATTTCAAATGCTATAAAGTATACAGATAAAAATGGAACAGTAACTGTAGGTGCCCACCAACAAGATGTTTTTATAGAAGTTTATATAAAAGATACCGGGATGGGTATAAGTGCAGAAGCCATGAAGAAAATTTCTGAAAACAATTATTTTACTACTAAGGGCACTGCCAGTGAAGCGGGGACTGGGCTTGGCTTAATACTTTGCAAAGACTTTCTTAATAAAAATAAAGGCAGAATGTTCATTGAAAGTCAACCGGGTATAGGCAGCACCTTTTCTTTTACACTTCCCTGTTCGTTCTCAAACAGCTAACCTGATCTCTAATTATTAATTTGTGCATTATAAAAGGTTGTTATA
>JACDAZ010000098.1 GCA_013695175.1 Flavisolibacter sp.
ATAATGCCTTCAGCATTTGCTTTTCTCATAAAAAGTTGAACAGCATTTCCATCTGTATTGGTTCTAATCATTACATCAAAATTTTTGTATCTCATGCTGATCATTGAAGAAGGTTCAAATTTCCTTCTTAATTTTTTTTCTAATTCTACACCTATTGCCATAGAAGAATTGATACAAAACCTTTGCTATAAAAAAACCGCTCCAAATGGAGCGGCTTAATACCTATAAAAATTTCAGATAATTAAAATTCTTTTCTTTCGCCAATTCTTTTACCATCAGCATCAAGTTCCACTACATCATATCCAAGTTTTTTTATGCTTTCTAATATTCTTTCTTTATCACCTACTAATAAAACATTCATCTTGTCGGGTTGAATATATTTATTAGAAATTTTATTTAAATCATCTTTGGAAACACTGTTAAGTAATTTCATCTGGGCTTCCATGTAATTAGTGGGCAGGTTGTATTGAAGGATTCTCCTGATAAAGGCTGCTTTTTGATTATTTGTTTCGTAACGCAAAGCATCATTTTGACCTACAGCACTTTTTAAAAACTTAAGTTCATCATCTGTCATTCCTTTAGATAGATATTCTTTCATATCATTCATTACTTCAACTAAGGCACTGTCAGACGCTTCTGCTTTAATACCTGAGCTAAATAAAAACATAGCAGCATTTTGATCTACATCAAATGCAGTTCTTGCTCCATAAGTCCAACCTTTGTCTTCACGCAACTTAAGGTTAATGCGGCTGTTAAACGCACCTCCTAAAATATAATTTGCCAGGTAAGCTTTATAGTAATCACCTACCGGATCATATTTCATATTTATAGGATATCCCATTCTAAATTCAGTTTGTGCGCCTTTTGGTACATCGACCAGGTAAACGGTAGTTTTTTCAACTTTAGGAGTTAAATCAACTTTAGCTAAGGATACTTTCTTCTTAGGTAATTTATTAAGGAAATTTAATTTAGGCAAAACCTGCTCCTGTGTTATATCACCAACTACTACAACTTTAGCATCCATTGATGTCATATAATTGTTGTAATAATGTTGAATGTCTTGCAGTGTTATATTTTTTACAGTCTCATCTGTCCCATCTTCAGATATACCAAGTATATGATTGGGACCATAATTTACCTTAGCAAAAACAGCATTTGCAACGGAAGCAGGTTGACCTTTCTGAGCTTTAAAGCTTTCTAAAATTTGTTTTTGATTCCTGTCAAAATCATCCTGGTTAAACACCGGATTAAACATTCTTTCCTCAAGGATAGATAAAGTTTTATCAAGGTTCTTTTTTAATGTTTGTAAACTAAAAGTTACACCATCAGTACTACTGGAAACAGATATTGAACTTCCTAACTTTTGTAATTCTACAGCCAATTCTTCAGAAGTAAAATTTTTAGTGTCTTCCATCATCATGTCAGCAAACAAACTTGCCAAACCTGCTTTTGATAAATCATTTGCGCTTGCTAAGTGACCTCCCGGCATGGTGACGGTAATTGTTACTGTTGGAATTTCATTGTTGGCAGTGCCAATCAATTTTGCTCCATTGGCTAAGTCTTTTTTCCAAACTGCGGGAACTTTTACAACAGGATTTGCTCCATTACCAGGAAGTTTGGTTCTGTCAAAATTATCTTTAGCTTTTGTATATATCAAACCTTCATAACCATAATCAGGTGCCTGGTAATTTGTTGTATCTCTTGTGAAATTATCAGCAGCTGCAATCAATTGATCCTGACCTTTTGGAACAACACTTACTACAACTGCACCTTTACCTTTAATGTAATTATTGTACACTCTCATTACATCTTCTTTAGTTAAAGTAGTGTACATTTTTAAAATTTCACCTAATTTATTTGGGTTGCCCGTAATAGTTTCCAGGGCAGCTAATTGAGAAACCTTTCCTGATACACTTTGCAATCCATTTATTAATTGCGATTCCATGCCACCCTTAAACTTTGCTATGTCATCATCAGTAACACCACGTAGTTCAAATGAATCTAAAGAGGCACGAAACAATTGCTCCATTTCAGCTAATGTTTTGCCCTGCATAGGAATAATTTGAAAAACAAATTCACCGGCTAACTCAGATAAAAAACTAAAAGCTGCTGCCTGTAATCCTAATTGTTTTTTTGTGATCTGTTGATATAAAACAGAATTTCTACCCTGACCTAATACTTGTGCCAGACAAGCCAACGCTGCCATATCAGGGTGATAGTTTGGAACAGTTGGATATACTACTGCCAGCAAGGGCAGTCTTGCAAAATTGTCAACATAAGAAACATGACGGTTTGCATTCAATGAAACCGGTGTTAAATTCATACTACTTACTTGCGGCCCACGCGGAATTGATCCAAAGTATTTTTCAACCATTTTTATAACTTCAGCCGGTTTCACATCGCCACCTACAGTTAAAACAGCATTATTAGGTCCATACCAACGCAGGAAAAAGTTTTTAAGATCATCTGCATTAACACGATCCAGGTCTTCTACATAACCAATAGTTAACCAGGAGTAGGGGTGACCATAAGGATATAAAGTAGTGCTGTATTTTTCGCTTAGTAAACCATAAGGAACATTATCAACTCTTTGTCCTCTTTCATTTTTTACAGTAGCACGCTGCACTTCAAATTTTTGTTGCGTTACCGCATCCAATAAAAAGCCCATCCGATCGGCTTCAAGCCATAGCATTTTTTCCAGTTGATTGCTGGGAACAGTTTGAAAATAATTGGTACGGTCACGATTTGTAGTTCCGTTTAATGTACCACCTGATTCGGTTACAATTTTAAAATGTTGTTCATCAGCAACATTATCAGTTCCCTGGAACATCATGTGTTCAAAAAAGTGTGCAAAACCTGACTTACCTATTTCCTCGCGTGCAGAACCTACATGATAGGTTACATCAACATGTACAACAGGATCACTGTGATCTTCATGTATGATTAAGGTGAGGCCATTAGGTAGTACATACTTTTCATAAGGAATAACGAATTCAGTACCTTTTTTAGTTACTTTTTCAACCAGTTTAACCTGCGATACAACCTGGGTTGATAAAAGTAAAAAGGCACTTAAAAGAACCAGCAAGCGTTGTTTCATAAATTTGAGTGATTTTGTGAGTGAAGCAAAATAACGTAAAAGCGCTTTCGCGTAAATACCATTTATCATTTTTTTGTCTTTAAAAATAACTTGTTACGTCTTTTAGCTTTATTTCTTGGTTTTCATTAACATCTATTTAGAAAATGTTGAGGATATTCTTTTAAATAAATGTATTGTGAAGGTATAATGGCTACCATGGCAAAAGTTTTGTGTAATACAAGGGTGGCTGAATCAACTCCTGGTTTTCAAAAAAAAGTTTGGATTGCAAGTGGTATTATAGCTTTTATAGTATTACTGCTGCTGATCATTAACAGTATTTTTCATATTCTTTTACTGGTGTTGGCGGGGGTGCTCATTTCTGTATTTTTTCATGGGTTTGGTATTTTTCTGAGCCGTAAGATGAAGATAAACCGCAGGTGGAGCCTATTATATTCAATCATTATTTCCCTTGGTTTTTTATTCGTTATCAGCTGGTTTATAGGTTCCAAAGTACAGATTCAGATTGCGGAGCTATCAGATTCTTTTCCTGCTATTCTGGAAAATGCAGAAAATCAATTAAACAAAAGCAGAATTGGGCGAGAAATAGTAGAGACTATTCAATCAGGTCGTGAACAATCGCTTAGCTCAGCCAGGGGCTTTTTTACTACCGGGTTTGGTGTCATCGCTGACCTTTACATCATTTTAATCATTAGTATTTTCCTTACCGCATCTCCAAACTTATATACTAA
>JACDAZ010000120.1 GCA_013695175.1 Flavisolibacter sp.
ATACATGGCTGTACCGTAATTTCCGGCAGCTTTTACATATCCTACTCCACCCGGTACTGCACGAACATATTGTTCCTCCACATAAATGCGCATCGGAGCATTATAATATGGCCCTGTAGGACTTAATATAATTAAGAATTTATATGTATCCGAAGGTCTTACACCAATTAATTCATCGGAAGAAAACATGAAGGGGCGTATGTATAATGAATGGTCATCTTTTTCCGGGATCCACTTTTGATCGAGAGCAACAAGCTGTTTCATCCCGTCTATAAAAATTTCTTCTGGAACTGATGGCATTTGCATTCGTTCTGCAGATATATTAAAACGATTAAAATTATCATGGGGACGAAATATAAACGCATTTCCATCTTTGTCTTTATAAGCTTTTATACCTTCAAAAATAGCCTGCCCATAATGGAGTGCCGCTATAGACGGACTCATGAGAAGTGGCTGGTAAGGCTTTATTTCAACATTTTTCCATTCACCATTTTCATAATCAGCCTCCAGCATGTGGTCAGTAAAATACTTTCCAAAAGATAGATTATCAAGATTAAGATTTTTTAATTTACTCTGTTCGATCTTATTAATTACAATATCCATAGTAGCAAGCATATACTTAATTTATCTTAGCAAAGAAAAGAAAAAGATTTTACATCAATACCGGAACTAAATTATCTATGAGTTTAAACAATTTAATACTAACAACCCCTTTATTAGTAGATCTGTATGACGATGTACTGGTTGAAATCAATGCATCCCGTGTGCCCGAAACAGAAAGCCATTATTACTTAGGAAGTAATGAGAAAAACATACTGATTGTAGTAAATACTGCTGATGCTGTATATATGGAAGATGAAGAGTTAACCTTCTTAACAAGCATTTTATCTGCATGTAAACTTACACTTGCCGATGTTGCCATAATTAACTGGCATAACCAAGGAACGAATAAAGCTATCTCTGAATTATACCCAAAACATGTTTTACTTTTTGGAATATCACCTTTACAATTTAATTTACCTATAAATTTTCCTCATTTTCAGATTCAAAATTTTGATAAAATAAATTATTTAACTGCACCTGCTCTTTCCGTAATAGCAAAAGATGTTTCAGTTAAAAAAGAGCTATGGACTTCATTGCAAAAAATGTTCAACATTTGAGATTTATGAAGTTAATTCTGGCCACAAATAACAAGAATAAAGTAGAGGAAATAAAAAATACTATTCCTGCTCATTTTGAAATCATTACCTTAACGGACGCTGGAATAAATAAAGATATTCCTGAGCCATTTGATACTTTAGAAGAAAATGCACAAATAAAAGCAAATACTATTTTTGAACTAACAGGTGAAAATGTTATTAGTGAAGATACAGGATTGGAAGTGTTTGCTTTGCATGGTGCACCCGGTGTACATAGTGCACGTTATGCCGGGGAGGATAAATCTTTTGAAAAAAATATTGAGAAGTTGCTGAAAGAGTTGGAATTTAAAACAAACAGAAAAGCGCAATTCAGGACTATCATCTGGTTAATTAAAGATGGAACTGAGTATTCTTTTGAAGGAATTTGCAAAGGTGAAATAATCGGTTCGCCAAAAGGTGAAAACGGTTTTGGATATGATGCTGTTTTCGTTCCTGAAGGATCGGATAAAACTTTTGCAGAAATGAATATCAATGAAAAAAACAACTTCAGTCACAGGCGTAAAGCTGTGGATAAACTGGTAACATTTTTGAATAATTAAACTAAATTCTAAACTTGAGCGGTTTAAGCAACCAATTATATAGTGATAGCGACTTAATAGAGGGGTGTGTACGGGGTGATAGAAAAATCCAGTATGAACTTTATGAAAGATACTCCTCCAGGATGTTTGGTGTTTGCCTTCGCTATGCAGGAAATACCGAAGAAGCTGAAGATATATTGCAGGAAGGTTTTGTAAAGGTTTTTAGAAAAATAGATAGTTTTAGAAGCGAAGGTTCGTTTGAAGGTTGGATCAGAAGAATATTTGTAAATACTGCTATTGAGCATTTTAGAAGAAAAACTTACCTGCAACCCATTACGGAAAAAGAAGAAAATACCGTTGAGGGCAAATACCTTTCGGTTTTAGATGACCTGGCAGAAAAAGATATCATTAACCTGGTGCAACAATTATCGCCAGGTTATAGAACAGTCTTTAATATGTATGTTGTAGAGGGTTATACTCATAAGCAAGTTGCTGATGCTTTGGGAATTAGTGAAGGAACAAGCAAGTCACAATTATCAAGAGCAAAAATAATACTGCAGGACATGGTAAGAAAAAATATAGATAAATATAAGTACAGGAAGTAATGAGTGAGCAACTGAAATATAAACTTCTTCATTTTCAACAAAAGCCTCCCAAAAACTCATGGGATGCCATCAGTGCTGCTTTAGATGATCAACACAACTCACTGTCCAAAAAACTTTATGATTATAAAGAATCCCCGTTAGATTCTAATTGGAAACAAATTGAAAAAGAGCTGAATGAGGTATCAAAAGAAAAAGCCATTGTAAGCCCATTCTTTAAAAAATTTAATTATAAATATTTAACTGCTGCTGTTCTTATACTTGCTGTATTAATCACAACTTTCCTGTTAATTACTAATCAATCTTCAACACCTGAAAATGATATTGTTAGATCCACTCCTGTAAATGAAAATAATTTACCTGTTGAGGAACCTGTAAAAAATGATGTTGCTGTAACAGAGGATCCTTATACACCAAATAATAATTCTGTTGTTAACGAACCAACTCCACGCAGAAAGAATGAATCAATAGTTAATAAAGAACCAACAAATAATACCAGATATACTACACTAGCCGATGAAGATGGAAAGCTTGTGAGATTATCAAAAAAAATATTTCCTGTATTTGATTGTGCAGAAAACAGCACAGCTTTTTTACGTAAACGCTGCCAGGAAAATATAGAATCTCTTCAAAAACAAATGGCTTCGTCCATTGTTTCACCAGCCGCTGATTTTGCCGGTTTACTTGATATGCTTAAGAAACTGGAAGAAAATAATTAAAGTTTTATGTCCAGAGTAAAGCTTAAACTTCCTGAACAATTTAATTTTTTTACAACTACACCTGTACGCATCACAGATATTAATTATGGAAATCATTTAGGCAATGATGCTGTTCTGTCATTTATACATGAATCAAGAGTTCAGTTTTTAAAAAGTTTTAATCTTGAGGAATTAAAATTTGAAGGAGTTGGATTAATCATGAGTGATGCAACCATTGAATTTAAAAATGAAGCTTTTTACGGCGATGTTTTAAAAGTTTATGTTACAGCTTCCGAACCATCCCGAATTGGATTTAGTCTTTTTTATAAATTAGTGGTTCAAACAAAAGAAGGAGAAAAAAATATTGCTTATGCTAAAACAGGAATGATCTGTTATGATTACAATTTGAAAAAAGTTGTCCCTTTTCCTACATCAGCAGAAAGAATTTTTAAATAAATCAACTTTTCCAAATTCTCCAGCTTTCTTCTGCCTGCAACATCAGCATTTCAAAACCGTTTATGATAGTAGCACCTTTTTCTTCTCCTTTTTCTAAAAAGATGGTTTTAGCCGGATTGTAAATAAGATCAAAAAACAAATGCTCCGGTGTTACATCGCGATAAGGTATGAATGGATATGAAGTTATATCGGGATACATTCCAAGGGGAGTTGTATTAATAATGATTTTATATCTATTTAGAATTTCCTGAGATAAATCTTCGTAAGTGAGATGGTTCTCTTGTTTATGTCGCGATATAACGATGTATGGTATCTGCAGTTGCTTTAAACAATATTGAACCGCTTTAGAAGCGCCACCCGTACCTAATACGATAGATTTTTGATGATGCGGTTTCAAATGTTTTTGCAAAGAGTTGCTAAAACCAATTATATCCGTATTAAATCCAGTTAATTTCCCTTTTTCAATTTTAATACAATTGCATGCCCCTGTTTGCTGAACCAGTTCATTTGAAGAATCTAAAAATGGAATAATTTCTTCTTTATACGGAACCGTTACATTTAAACCTTTTAAGTTTGGATGGTTAAATAAAATACTTTGCAGTTCACTAATAGATTTCAATTCAAAATTTACATAGCTGTGATCCTGTAGGCCAAGCTTTGTAAATTTTTCTGTGAAATAAGCTTTGGAGAATGAATGAGTAAGTGTTTTACCTATTAATCCAAAAAGAATCATGTATTTTCTTTATCCAGGAAAAGATGGAATGTATCACCTCTTAAACCAATACGCATAGTTTCCATAGCCAAAACTTCAGAAGGCGCAATGTTTCCAAGGTTAACATTACAACCTAAAAGCTCAATAAAATATAATTGTTGTGCCTTTTGAGGTGCTTCCCAAATGATTTTTTCACCTGGTATCTGTGTTAGAATTTCCTGTACCAGACCTTCCCTTACTTCACCTGAGCCCCGATAGATTCCTACATTCCCTGCTTCACGAGCTTCGGCAATTACATAGGTAGATCCTGCATTTAATTCTGCCCGCATCAGCTCTATCCATTTATAAGGAGGAATAATATGAGCAGCATCTTTACTACCTACCTCGCTCAAAACAATACCATGCTGTGTAAGTTTTTCAATATACCCACACTTTTCAGCATGAGGAATATTGATGGATCCATCACTTACCTCCATATAAGAAATGCCATATTTTTTGCAAACGGAAATATAATCATCAAATTGATTTCTAATTAAGAAAGCTTCAAATAAAGTACCTCCAAAATAAATGGGTATATCATAAGTCCTGTAAACCTCCAGCTTTTCTTCAAGATTTGGAGTTACGAAAGCGGTTCCAAAACCAAGTTTTATAATATCAACATGAGGATGGGCAACACTTAAAAAGTTTTTTGCTTCAGCCACACTCAAGCCTTTATCCATTACCATAGTTAATCCGGTCGTACGCTGTTTCTGAAAACGTTCAGGAATTTGCGAAAGATTGAAGTTCATTAGCAGTTATCATATTAATTGCGGGCAAATTTAGGGAACTATTAGCATCCTTATCAGGAACGGCTTCTTTTATTACGTGCTATGGTATCTACAACTTGTGGATTTTGCAAAATAGAAGGATTGAGTGCTATAAATTTTTTTAGAACTTTTGGAGCTACCTCCAAACCTTTTTCAAGATAAATGAGTGCTTCTTTAGTTTTTCCTAATGCAAATAAAGATGCACTTAAGTAATAATAAAAAAGAGGTTTAGCATTAGTAATAGTAAGTGCTGACAGTGCCTGTTGTTTTGCTTCTGAATAAAGTTCGGCCTCATACAAAGAACGAATAAGGGCCTCCCAACCAGCTATATTCTTTGGCTTTGCTTTTACTACAGCCGAAAAACATTGAATGGCTTCTTTCAATGATCCAAGTTGTAAATTACACTCACCCATTAATAGATTATATTCCGGTTGTGACTTAGATATCTTGAGTGCAGTTTCTAATTGCTTTACTGCACTGCCCCATTGACCTTCATTGTAATATGTGCAGGCAATTTTATAATAAATCTTACTCTCTTCAGGATTCAGGTGTGAAGCTTTACGATAATGAAAGCGAGCCTGTGCGAAATTTTTCAATTTATCATAACAATGCCCTATGGCTTCATAAATAACATCTTCCGGTTTTGACAACTCAAGAACTTTTTCAAGAGCTTCTATTGCTTCTTTGTATTTGCGTAAGCGTATAAAGGCATCACCTATATTTCTATAAGCATAATCAAATTTTTCATCTATAACTATTGCGTACTGGTAAGCATCAATAGCTTTTTCATACAATTTCAAACCCTGGTAAGCGGCTGCCAGGTTAAACCATGCCAATTCACTATAAGGATGCTCGTCTATAATATTTAAATGGATCCTTATACTTTCCTCATTTCTGCCCGTGAAGTCGGTCCAAAAACATATTTTATATAAAGCTTCTTCATTTGATGGTTCTTCCTTTAATATTAAAAGAAGGCAATCGAATACTTTATCAAATTCTTCGTAATCATCATATACATCTGCAAGCTCAAATAAAAGCTCAATTTTTTCATCCCCTTCAAAATGCTTTATTGCATTTTCCAAAATCTCAACTGCCTGCTCCTGTTTGTCCAGTGCCAGGTAAGCATCCGTTTTCAGTATATAAAGATTAACGTCTGTACTATCCAGTAATTCAGCTTTTTCCAGCACTTCTAAAGCCTTATAATATTTACGGCAAGAAAGAAGTATATCTGCTTTTCTGAATAGTAATGAAGAAGAAAAAGGGAAGTAACCTATACTTATTTCTGCAGCTTCCAATGCCTTTACAAATTCCTCCTGGTCATCATAAAAATCAATAATTTTTTCAAAAGCTTCTTCTTCTAAAAAAATAGAGTTTTTACCCTGCCTTAGATTATTGTATTGTTTAAGTAATTCTTTTAAATTCTCTTTATCGTTCTTGTATGGGTCTGTTATCATTTCTGTCGCTCCTGCTACAATTTAGTCTATAACACAAAAAAGACCAATTTTTATAACAATTTCGCAGATTAAACGTTAATATAATGTAGAAAGAAAATGACAGCGGGAGAGGGAAATGTTAAAATTTTTTATTACCTTTGTACTCAATGACCACAATAACCACTTTTTTTAAAAAGATATGCAAAAAGAAGATGATCACCCTTGTGTTTATTTCTGCTTCTATTGCTGCTTTTGCTACTTTGGGCGATGGTGGATATTCCAAAAAAAGCTCTGCTTCAGGTAAAAGTCTCCTTTCATATAAATCACCTGCCTCTTTTAAAGGTTTTAGCCTCAATTCTGGTTATAACTACAGGGGCAATAATGTATTAAGCAATCACCCTGAGAAAAAATTTGTGATGCTGAATACTACAGTTACTTATCAGAAAGGAAATACTACGTATATTTTACCAATAAAAAGAAAGTTATTCCTTGATAAAATAACTTTCAATCCTTCTCAAAAATCATATTAATTATTGTCCCTTACTTTCTTCGTAAGTCATTAGCCTAAAACCACTTTTAGGAAGATCAAATTTTGAAACAGGCACAGGACTAAAATTAATTTTTGATACCGTATAAACTACTTTAAAATTTCCCACGTTTGATTCATATTCCATTGCCAAACCCGGCAAAGAACGATTAACGTATTGAAAATCAGTATTCTCAGGGATAAGATCGGGTGTATACCAGACTGTAAAAGTGGTTCCATCGCTTAATTTACCAATAGCTTTTTTACAAGTGTATCCCAGGATGGTTTTAGCCTCGTCAGTATCAGTAAATTGAACATTTTCGTGTTTTCTGTTAGCATCTTTCCAATTAGGAGGAGTTAACTGGATCAGGTAACGTTGTTCACCATATTCTTTCAGTATGGCTATTACATTTTTTGTAGGATCTAAAATGGTTGATTGAGTTCCCAGGGAGCTGACCATTTCCGTGCGGCTTCTTGGGCCTTTCAAAAAAACAGTACTGGTAGCACCATCAAAGAAATCTGCCAGTTGTGGCTTTTCAGATCCTGTATTGATTACTATATCATAAGATATAGTTCCTTCAGAAAGTTTTCTCTGGGATGTTGCAGCCCCAGAAACCAGCGTAAAAAGCAATATTGTAATAAGTTGTTTCATAATGTCGTGAGTTAGACGCTTCAAATATCTTAATTAGTTGCTTAAAAAATCCCGTTCAATGTTAATGAACGGGATAAGTATGTTATTTCTTTCTTTGTTGTTGCATTTGCTGTAGTTTCTTTTGTTGCTCCTGCAGGTCCTCCATCTTTTGTTGCCACTTAGTTTTCACTTTTGGCTTCTTTTTATTGGCAGCAATTTTTGCAAGAATTTTATGATGATCGATTATATAATTCTGTATTACAAACTGTAAAATGAGGGTTATGATGTTAGAAACAGTATAATACCAGGTTAAACCCGAAGGCATGCTATTAAACACAAATAACAGGATAACGGGAAATATATAGGGCATGTATTTCAGAACAGGATTACCCTGATCCGGTGTCATGCTCATACTATAAACAGATATTATTAAACTGGTTAATGTAGCAGTTATGGTAAATAAACTGACATGGTCTCCATAAAATGGAATATTAAATGGAAGGTTTAAAATTGAATCATACTGTGAAAGATCATCGGCCCAAAGAAATCCCTGCCCTCTTAAAGCCACATTAGAGTTAAAGAAGCTATACAAAGCAAAAAATATAGGAATCTGAAAAAGCGCCGGTATACAACCACCAAGTGGATTTACTCCTGCTTCTCTGAATAACTTCATCTGCTCCATACTCATAGCTTGCTGATCGCCACCATGTTTAGCTTTTAATTGTTCAATTTCAGGTTTTAAAGCTTTCATTTTGGCTCCACTCAAATAACTTTTATATGTAAGGGGAGAAATTAATAATCTGATAAAAAGAGTAAGTAATAAAATTACGATACCATAATTGCTGGTAAATTTTCTAAAAAAATCAAAAGCCGGAAGCACTATCCACCTGTTAATATATTTTACAAAAGCAAATACACCGGTTCCCAGGTTCACCATTTCTTCCATATCGTTATCATACTGTTTCAGCACTTTATATTCATTGGGACCGTAATAAAATGCTAATGGAATGGTAGCAGAAGTTGTAGCAGGTAATTGAATTTTCAGGTTGGCTGTAGCTTCTACAACAGTATTACCCGTTGGTGGACTCACCCACTCCACAGTACCTGATGTAAAATTATTTTTTGCAATAAATGCTGAATTAAAAAATTGTTGCTTTACAGCTACCCAATTCACAGGTTTACTAAACGTTTCGCTACTGCTGCTCATTGCAGAAGTATAATCATGATCACCATCTACCCTATAACTAATCTGCGATTGTTGCTTTTCATAACTTAAATCCTTTTGCAGTTGCAATGCCCTGTTTTGCCAGGTAAGGTTTAATTCATTATTTGTCAGCAGCTGGCTAACACCATTCAGTTGAAGATTAAAATCAATCATGTACTGGTCATCTTTCAATAAATATTGATGAACAATAGAAGTATTTTCTGCTGACTGAAGTTGAAAACTTATAGTTTGTGAACCATCAGCATTTTTTGAAACACCGGTTGATGTGAAATTAAAATTTACAATATCAGCGGTTTGATTTGCACCCGTGTTTATGCGATATATTAATTTATCAAATTCAGATGAGGCAATCTTGGCATTGGCAGTATCAATTCCGGTATAATTCTTTAGCTCAATTGCTTTAGGTTGTCCACCTTTTGAAGTAAATACAACCTTCATTACTTTATTTTCAACAGTTGTAAGTTGTTCAGGAGTATTTAATGCAGGAGAAAATTCCCCGGCAGTTGTGGTTTGATTTATGGAGTCAGCAACAACAAGGTCTTGTCTGACAATAGCTGTATCTCTTACTGGAACACGTGTTGCTGCTATAGAATCAAGCCTTGCCTTTTCTCTCATATAGGCTTGCTGTTCCCTGCTTGTATAAAAGAAATATCCAATAAACAGTACAGCTAAAACTATAAAACCAATAACTGTATTACGGTCAAAATTCATTTGTGAAAGTGTTTATAATGGCAGATTTTTAACCTGACCATACTATATAAAGTCGGCAAAGATAATTGTAAGTTCGAAGTTTGACCCTCTAAGTTTATATC
>JACDAZ010000139.1 GCA_013695175.1 Flavisolibacter sp.
CACATCATTAAAGCTTTTTTCTATTTTTTAAACTGCAAATTTTACCTTGCACCTATGCAGCAGTACCACCAACTTCTCAGGCATATTTTGGAAAATGGCGTTCAAAAAAATGACCGCACCGGTACAGGAACCATAAGCACCTTTGGTTACCAGATGCGTTTTGATTTGTCAGAAGGATTTCCACTTGTAACCACCAAAAAAGTTCATATGAAAAGTATCATTCATGAACTTCTTTGGTTTTTAAACGGCGACACTAATATTGCTTATTTAAAAGAACATGGTGTAAGTATCTGGAACGAATGGGCTGATGAAAATGGTGATCTGGGTCCTGTATATGGCAGGCAATGGCGTAGTTGGTCAGGTGCCGATGGTCAAACCTATGACCAGGTAAAAGATGTGATCCATCAACTGAAAAATAATCCTGATAGCCGTCGCATGATCATCAATGCCTGGAATGTTGGAGAACTACCAGAAATGGCCTTAATGCCTTGTCATGCTTTATTTCAGTTTTACACAACCCCAGTTGAGGGAGGAAAGAGAAAGCTTTCCTGCCAGTTATACCAACGGAGTGCAGATGTATTTTTAGGTGTACCATTTAATATTGCTTCTTATGCATTATTAACCATGATGATGGCGCAGGTTTGTGATTTGGAGGCAGGTGAATTCATACATACGTTTGGGGATGTTCATATATACAATAATCATTTAGACCAGGTGCATACTCAATTATCCCGCACGCCTTTATCATTACCACAAATGCAATTAAATGCAGGAATAAAAGATATTTTCCAATTTAAATTTGAAGATTTTAATTTACTGAACTATCAAAGCCATCCTGCTATTAAAGCACCGGTAGCTGTATAATAATTAGTAATTACTAATTAAAACATTTTGGTTTTAAACTTTTTTCATTTTTCATTTTTCATTTTTCATTATGCTCCTGAGTTTATTGGTCGCTGCGGATGAGAATAATGTTATTGGAAAAGACAATAAACTTCCATGGCATTTACCAAATGATTTAAAATATTTTAAGAACCTAACCTGGGGCATGCCTATACTCATGGGCAGAAAAACTTTTGATTCGATAGGTAAAGCATTACCCGGAAGAAAAAGTATAGTTATTACCCGTAACAATAACTGGAAACATGAAAATGTAGAAGTAGTTCATTCCATACAAGAAGCCATAGAATCAGCAAAAAAGGATGATATAAATGAAATATTTGTAATTGGCGGGGCAGAAATATTTTCATCTTCTTTTCAAAAGGCAGATCGTATTTATCTCACTCGTATTCATCATCAATTTGATGGCGATGTTTATTTTCCTGAGCTAAGCAATGATGACTGGATTTTAGAGAAGAGCAAATATTGTAATGCAGACGAAAAAAATGCTTACGCTCATACTTTCCAGGTATGGAATAGAATTAATTGATTTTTAATTCTCACCCTATACATTTGCACCGTGTATTCATCTTTTCAGCTAGCAAAAAAATATATCCATTATTATTTTACAGCTGCCAACGGAAAAGGTCATGGTATTCATTCTCCTTTTGTATTCAATTTTGTTTTAGATGTTTTAAACAATAGAAAAAAAATCCATCCACCTGCAAATATTGAAGCATTAAGAAAGGAACTTTTACAAGATGATACAGCTTTACTTATTGAAGATATGGGAGCAGGTTCCCGGGCAAATACATCAACAAAAAGAACGGTAAAAGAGATTACAAAGAGTGCTGTTAAACAAAAAAGTATGGTCAATTGTTACACCGGTTGGTAAACATCTACCAGCCAGAAAATATAATTGAATTAGGAACTTCGTTAGGCATTACTGCAAGTTACCTGGCTGCCGGAAATGTTAATGGAACTGTTATAACAATTGAAGGGGCGCCTGCCATTCAGGGACTTTCCATCTCAAACTTTAAAAAGCTTAATATTCCTAATATTGAAAGCCTCCAGGGAAATTTTGATGAAGTTTTGCCTGCCGTTTTAAATGAAAAAGCTTCTATTGATCTTGTTTATGTAGACGGAAACCACAGGTACCAGCCTACTATTAATTATTTTAACCAGTTGCTTACTAAAATTAACAACGATACAATTTTAATATTTGATGACATCCACTGGAGTAAGGAAATGGAACAGGCATGGGAGGAAATTCAACATCATTCATTAGTCACATGTACCATTGATATATTTTTTATGGGTTTCGTTATTTTTCGGAAAGAAATAAAGAAGAAACAACAGTTCATCATAAGATTTTAATCTTGTTTTTCAATAGAAAAAACATTTATCTTCAAACGTTCACATTAAATTGATGTTTATGACAATTGGCGTGTTGAAAGAGCCACAGCAGGAAACAAGAGTTTCACTTTTACCGGAAGCAGTAGCAGCACTTACCAAAAAAAATATTTCAGTAGTTGTTGAAAGGGGAGCAGGTCTAGGTGCTTATGCCTTTGATGCAGATTATGAATCAGCCGGTGCTGTTATAAAAGATGCAAATGAAGTAGTTCGTTCTTCTGATATAATATTATGCATTCATAAGCCGGAAGTTTCTTTTGAAGAAAACAAAATATTGATCGGGGTATACCAGCCACTATTTCATCCCCTTCAAATGCAGGAATGGACAAAACAAAAATTAACTGTATTTAGTTTAGATATGTTGCCCCGCACTACCCGTGCACAAAGTATGGATATTCTAAGTTCACAGGCCAACATATCGGGCTATAAAGCAGTGGTTTTGGCTGCTAACATGTATCCCAGGTATTTCCCTATGTTTATGACCGCAGCCGGAAGCATACCGCCGGCAAAAATGCTGATACTGGGTGCCGGTGTAGCAGGTTTACAGGCAATTGCAACTGCAAAACGCTTAGGTGCGGTTGTAGAAGTTTTTGATACCCGCCCTGCCGTTAAGGAAGAAGTAATGAGCCTGGGAGCCAAGTTTGTAGAGGTGGAAGGCGCTGCCGATCCCAGCCAGGCAGGTGGTTACGCAGTAGAGCAAACAGAAGAATATAAACAGCGCCAACAGCAACGTATAACCGAAAGTTTGGCTAAAGCAGATATTGTAATTACCACTGCACAGATTCCCGGTAAAAAAGCACCTGTTCTTATTACTGAAGAGATGCTGAAACAAATGCGGAGCGGTTCATTAATAATAGATATAGCTGCATCTACAGGGGGAAATACGCCCTTTACAAAAAATAATGAAACAATTGATTATAACGGGATAAGAATAGTTGGTAGTGGAAACTTACCTGCTTCAATGCCTTCAGATGCAAGTAAAGTGTATGGGAAAAATGTTTCCAACTTTCTACAACTGATCACAAATAAAGAAGCGGGTTTACATTTAAACTGGGATGATGACCTGGTGAAGGGCAGTTGTATAACCCATGATGGTGAAATAGTAAATGAAAGAGTCAAAGAATTAAGTGCAGCTTTATAAGCAAAATTTTAAAAAACAATAAATCATTTATATGAATTCAGTTTTCAATTGGTTTGCGGCGAATGAGCAAATGATCTATATCATTATTCTGGTAATTTTTCTGGGCTTTATTGTTATAAGCCGTGTGCCTGCTGTTTTACATACACCTTTAATGAGTAATGCCAATGCTATTAGTGGTGTGGTACTTATTGGTGCTATTATAGTTATAGGCCGTGCAAACCCCGATAATTATGTCGCTCTGATACTAGGTTTTCTTGCCGTAGTGTTAGGTACATTAAATGTTGTTGGTGGTTTTGCAGTTACCGACAGGATGCTTGAAATGTTTAAGAAGAAAAAACAATAATTCTAAAGAATAAATTTCCCTCATGGCTTTTTCTATTTTACCTATATTTTATATTATAAGTGTTATCACATTCATTGTGGGTCTTAAGCAAATGTCAGATCCTGCTACGGCAAGAAAAGGAAATTTACTTGCCGGATCAGGAATGGTACTGGCTGTTTTAAGCACTTTGTTTTTATACAGGGATGAAACAGGAAGTGCTTTAGGAAATTATGTTTGGATATTTGGTGGTTTATTAGTTGGCGGGGTATTAGGAATTTTTGTAGCCAAGAAAGTTAAGATGACTGCCATGCCGGAGATGGTAAGTTTATTTAATGGTATGGGTGGTGCCAGTGCAGCTTTAATTTCAATCATTGAGTTTAATCATTTATCTGATAGAAATTTTATGATCACCATTCCTGAAGCTTATGTTTCAGAATCTATAGTTACCACTGCTATTTTATCATTACCTGTTACATCAGGAACATTTATTATATTATTTGCGGGTTTGATTTTAGGTAGTATCACATTTGCGGGAAGCATGATTGCATGGGGCAAATTGAGTGGACGGGTAAAAGATTTTGCATTTAATAGTCAGCATATCATAAATACCATTGTACTATTACTGATACTTGGATTAACTGTTTATATGATAACAAGTATAAATTCAGTTAATCTAATCTGGTTTTATGTCATCCTGGTTTTATCACTTATCTACGGCGTTCTTTTTGTAATGCCAATAGGGGGTGCAGATATGCCGGTAGTTATATCTCTTTTAAATTCTTTAAGTGGTATTTCTGCTGCGTGTAGTGGTTTCTTGTATAATAATAAAGTGATCTTAACAGGGGGTATACTTGTTGGTGCTGCCGGTACTATT
>JACDAZ010000196.1 GCA_013695175.1 Flavisolibacter sp.
AAAAAATTATAAACAGAAGCATTCAATGAAAAAAGCTCCTTTCTCAAGGAGCTTCAGATAAAAAATTGTTCATCTCAGTTATTTATTCATCATTTGTTTAGCCTCAATACTTAAAGTTGCATGAGGAACGGCACGTAATCGTGCTTTATCAATGAGTTGACCAGTAACGCGGCAAATACCATACGTTTTATTTTCAATACGCATGACTGCTTTTTCCAGGTGATCAATAAATTGAATTTGCCTGCTTGCCATTTGACTTAATTGTTCTCTTTCCATACTCATACTTCCATCCTCCATGGTCATATATCTGCCTTCATCCAAATCCCCGCTTTCATCTTTACGGGTAATAAGACCCTGCAGGTATGTCAATTCTTTCTTTGCAGTATCTAATTTTTTATTGATCAAATCTCTGAACTCAATTAACTCGTTATCTGAATATCTCATAGTGGGACCTTGCTTAGCCTGTTTTTGCCTATCTAATACAGATTTTGTAAACTCAGGCTCATATTTTACGGATTTATTAGTTGATGTTTTAGGAATAACCACCGGTTTTGGTGGTCCTTCTTTTTTAGGCGCAGGTTTGGCAACTGGCTTTTCTGCAGTTTTTACCGGCCCCTGTTTAACAGGTTCAGGTTTAGCAACTGCTGCCTGTTTTTTCTCTACAGGAGCGGCTTTGCCGGGAACATGTTTCACTTCAGGCTTCTTTGCCGCTACCACGGGCTTTTTTACAGGAACAGCAGCTTTTTTTGCGGGAGCTGTTTTTTGTGGTGCTGTTTTCTTTGCCGGTGCTGCTTTTTTAGCTGGTGCAGGTTTAGTTGCAACAGGTTTTTTAGGTGCTGCCTTTTTAGCAGGAGCAGCCTTTTTAGCTACAGGTTTTGCTTTAGCTGCAGGTTTAGCCGGGACAGTTTTTTTTACCGGTGCTTTAGAATTTGATTTTCCAGCACTTTTTAAAGCTTTACCAGCTTTTGTTGAGTTGCTGCCGCCTGAACGGCCAGTTTTGATTGCTGCTTTTTTTGTTGCCATAGAGGTTTACCCCTTTTTAATTACAGTGACTTTCAAGTGGTTATCGTTAACCTCTATGTCTGTGCCACCGTCAAATTCTTTTTCAAACTCTAGCTTATCTGCCAGAATTTCCGCGCAAATATAATTATTATACTTACTAAGAGAAGCTTTTAGTTGATTATCTGCTGACACTTTTACATTTATTCTATCAGTAAGGTCAAATCCACTGTCTTTCCTGATCTTTTGGATGCGGTTAATAAATTCTCTTGCTGCCCCTTCCTGTTCAAGCTCAGGAGTAATATTTAAATCCAGAGCAACAGTAATAGTTCCTTTATTAGCTACAGTCCAGCCTGGTATATCTTCGCTATTGATTTCAACTTCTTCTAATGTAAGATCGACTTTTTCATTATCATCAACTGCGATAGAAAATGTGCCCTCTTTTTCAAGCCGTGCTATATCTTGCTGAGAAAAATTTGCCAAGGCGGTAGTAACAAATTTCATTTTAGGCCCCAGTTTTTTACCCAAGGCCTGAAAATTTGGTTTTATTTTCTTTTTGATAAACCCTTCTGTATCTGACAGGTATTCCACTTCTTTAATATTTACTTCGGCTTTAATCAACTCTTCAATCTTGCTTACTTGTTCTTTCATGGATGGGTTTAAAACAGGAATCAATATTTTTTGCAATGGCTGCCTAACTTTAATGTTTACCTTTTTACGAAGAGAAAGGACGAGGGAAGAAATATCTTGCGCTAAATGCATTCTTTCTTCTAAAGACTCATCTACATAGTTGGTTTTAACTTCAGGGAAAGAAATATGATGAACTGAAGCCTCCTTAAATTTACCTGTTACCTCATTTAAATTTATAAAGAGTGCATCACTAAAAAATGGTGACACAGGAGCCATTAAACGAATAACAGTTTCAAGACATTCATATAAAGTTTGGTAAGCAGATATTTTATCTATTTCTGATTCGCTTAAATGAGAACCAACCCCATTTCCTCCATTCTGAAGGGCCGGTTTCCAAAACCTTCGCCTGCTTAATCTTACATACCAATTACTTAAATGTTCATCAACAAAATCTTCAATTAATCTGCCGGCAAGTGTAGGTTCATAATCATCAAAAGCAGCAGTGGCTTTTTTTACAAGGCTTTGTAATGATGATAAAATCCACCTGTCAATTTCAGGTCTTTTATTTATTGGAATTTCTTGTTCTTTAAAATTAAACCCATCAACATTAGCGTACAATGCAAAAAACTGGTAAGTATTATATAAGGTGCCAAAAAATTTTCGCTGTACTTCTTTTATTCCTTCAAGATCAAATTTTAAATTATCCCACGGCGAAGCATTGGTGATCAAATACCACCTGGTGGCATCAGCACCAAACTGTTCAATTGTTGCAAAAGGATCAACTACATTTCCTAACCTCTTACTCATTTTATTGCCGCTCTTATCCAGAACCAGTCCATTGGAAACGCAAGTTTTATAAGCAACAGAATCAAACAGCATTACACCCAGGGCATGTAAAGTGTAAAACCAGCCGCGGGTTTGGTCAACACCTTCAGCAATAAAATCAGCAGGGAAATTTTCGTGGAATTTATCTTTATTTTCAAATGGAAAATGCCACTGTGCATAGGGCATAGCACCACTGTCAAACCATACATCAATTAAATCAGGCTCCCGATGCATTGGCCTACCTGAATCTGATACCAAAACCACTTCATCTACATAGGGCTTATGAAGATCAAGTATTCCATCATGTAAATAATTTTTATTTACATCTCCACCTAGAACTTCATTAGCTTTTTTTATCTCTGTATTAAGTTCTTCAATTGAACCAATACATTTTTCTTCGGTACCATCATCAGTTCGCCAGACAGGTAATGGAGTACCCCAGTAACGGCTTCGGCTTAAGTTCCAATCAACCATGTTTTCCAGCCAGTTACCAAACCTTCCCGTACCCGTTGATTCGGGTTTCCAGTTGATGGTTTTGTTCAATTCCACCATCCGGTCACGAACCGCGGTTGTTTTTATAAACCAGGCATCTAATGGATAATAAACTACCGGTTTATCAGTGCGCCAGCAATGCGGATAACTGTGTTCATATTTTTCGACCTTAAATGCCCTGTTTTCCTTTTTTAGTTTAACAGATATGTCAACATTTACATCAATATATCCTTCCTGGTTTTTATAATCTTTTATAAACCTGCCCGAGAATTCACCTAATCCATCTACAAATTTTCCTTCCCTGTCAACCAAAGTAAGAATACCGATATTATATTTTTTACCGATTCTAAAGTCATCTGCACCAAAAGCCGGTGCAGTGTGAACAATACCGGTTCCATCTTCTGTTGTTACAAAATCACCTACTAACACTCTCCATGGTTTTGCATCAGGCGTAATATCTCTTACGGCTTCAATTGAATTTGCTTCGTAAGAAAGAAGAGGTTCATACTCCAGTTCTTCCAGTTCTTTTCCTTTAAATTCAGCTAATATCTCCCACTCATGTACTACATGACTTGATTTTTTACCTGAATCGAATTGAACATTTCCGACATTAACATCATTAGAACCTAAAAAATAGTCTAAAGAAAAATATTTACTTAATAATGCCTTCGCCAGGATTACATTTTGAGGAACATGCGTATATGGATTAAAAGTTTTTACCAGTACATAGTCGATTGATGGACCAACAGTAAGACCAAGGTTAGAAGGCAAAGTCCAGGGTGTAGTGGTCCATGCTAAGAAATAAATTTCATCATCTGAAGCTGCATCAAATAAAAACTGTGAACTTTCATCTTTTTTAACCTTGAACATGGCAATGGCGCTGGTATCCT
>JACDAZ010000199.1 GCA_013695175.1 Flavisolibacter sp.
GTATCGGGTCGTGGAAAAGTAGTAGCACAAAGTATTGTTCCCGGTTCAGTTATAACCAAAGATCAAAAACTAACCTTATTATTGAATTGAAAACGCTTGCCGACATATTATATACAGTTCCCATTACTGCCGTTGCAGGAACAACTGATGTTATCATAAGTAACATCCAAATTGATTCACGTAAGGTAAGTCACAGAACCGTTTTTGTTGCAGTAAAAGGTACGACTTCAGATGGTCATCAATTTATTTCAAAAGCTATTGAGCAAGGTGCTGTTGCCATTGTTTGTGAAGAGATGCCTGAGCAACAACCCAACATAAGTTATGTACAGGTAAAGAACAGTGCTGAGGCTGCCGGCTTAATGGCTCATAATTACTATGACCAACCATCACAAAAATTTAAATTAATTGGTGTTACCGGTACAAATGGTAAAACAACCATTGCAACTTTATTATACAAAGTATTTACTTGTCTCGGCTATACATGCGGTTTGGTAAGCACAGTGGAAAATTTAATTGACGGCAAAATTATTCCCTCCACACATACTACTCCCGATGCAGTTAGTTTAAATGAACTTCTAAAGCAAATGGCTGATGAAGAATGTACACATGTATTTATGGAGGTTAGTTCTCATGCAGTGCACCAGCATCGTATAGCAGGTTTACAATTTACAGGCGGCATATTCAGTAATATCTCACATGATCACTTAGACTATCACAAGACGTTTGATGAGTACATAAAAGCCAAGAAGGCTTTCTTTGACGGTTTGCCTTCTTCGGCTTTTGCTTTAACAAATATTGATGATAAGAGAGGTTTGGTGATGTTGCAAAATACACCTGCAGTAAAACAAAGCTATAGTTTAAAAACGGTGGCAGATTACAAAGGAAAGATTTTGGAAAATACCCTTGAAGGCTTGGTAATGTCGGTAAATGAACAGCAGGTTCATCTCAGATTGATTGGGGAGTTCAATGCGTATAACCTGCTGGCAGTGTATGGTGCAGCAGTTTATTTAAAAGAAGATAAACAGCATGTACTACAATGTTTAAGTAATACCACCGGTGCAGAAGGAAGATTCGATTATATCATTTCCCCAAAAGATTCCATTATAGGTATTGTTGATTATGCACATACACCTGATGCATTGGAAAATGTACTTACCACCATAAAAAAATTAAAGAAAGGTCATGAGCAATTGCTGACTGTTGTTGGTTGCGGTGGCGACAGGGATAAAACAAAAAGACCTGTGATGGCTGAAGTGGCTTGTGAATATAGTGATAAAGTAATTTTTACGAGTGATAATCCACGCTCAGAAGATCCGCAACAGATTTTGGATGACATGCAAAAAGATTTGAATACAGCATGCCGACGTAAATCTGTTTCAATTTCTGACAGAAGAGAAGCTATAAAAACTGCTGTTGCTATGGCAGGCAAAGAAGATATTGTATTGATTGCAGGTAAGGGGCATGAAAAATACCAGGAGATAAATGGTGTTAAACATCATTTTGATGATAAAGAAATGTTGCAAGCCATGTTTGAACTTTTAAATAAATAGAAGAAGTTATGTTTTATCACTTTTTTGAATGGTTAAGAGCTGAAGACCTTCGTTTCCCCGGAAACGATTTGTTTCGCTTTATCACTTTCAGGGTGTTGCTTGCAGTTATACTTTCATTGCTGATTACAACTGTTTTTGGAAAAAAACTGATCAATTACCTGAGAAAAAAGCAGATCGGTGAATCAGTTCGGGAATTGGGACTGGCGGGTGAACAGCAAAAAAAGGGTACGCCAACCATGGGTGGTATCATCATCATTCTTGCCATTTTAATTCCAACATTATTGCTTGCCGACCTTACAAAAGTTTATGTGCGGCTGATGATCTTTTGTACACTCTGGCTCGCCGCGATCGGGTTTATTGATGATTACCTGAAACTCAGAGCAAAAAAACGTGCACAGGAAAAAGGCGAAGGCTACAAGAAAAGTGACAGCGACGGCCTTGCCGGCAGGTTTAAAATATTTGGGCAGGTGATGCTGGGTATTGTAGTAGGCGCCACATTATATTTTAATCCTAATGTAAAGATCTGGCGAGAATTCCAGGGAACACCACCTGCTGGTGAAGTGATCATCACCAGGCAATTAAATAATGAGACCCGGTATTTTGTTGAAGCAAAATCATTTATTACTACCATTCCATTCGTTAAGGGTCACGAGTTCAACTATTCACGTTTGCTTCCGGCGGCATGGCGTGATTACACCTGGGTGTTGTACATACTCGTCGTGATCTTTATTGTGACGGC
>JACDAZ010000214.1 GCA_013695175.1 Flavisolibacter sp.
GGTATAAAGTTTCAAAATCATTTTTTGCTTCTGACCAAAAGGGATAACGTACAGTTGAAGTTGAATCTTTTGCATTTTTGGGTACAGCTATAATGGTTCCATCACTAATAAGTACATATGCAGAATCTTTTATCTTAACGATATCTTCATAATCATATACACCTGCAAACTTTTTTGTATAATCTTTTAATTTTTTAGTTTTTAAATCTATCTGATATACTTTTTCTTTATTATCTGAAATGGCAAGTAGTGATGTATCATCCTCATTATAAACAATTCCTGAAATTTCTACCAGTTCTTTCCCAAGTTGAAAACTCTTTGCATGTCTCAGGTTATATCCTTCCGGCGAGCGGTGGCTCCGTTCTGTACATGCAGTTGGTATAAAAGTTATACATATAACAGAAATTGCAATTAACAAGCAATTATTCCAAAACTTGAAAAGTATAGCCATCTTTATATCTTTAATTCAAACAATGCACCAATCATGAATGAACAAAACGAACAGGTTTTATCAGCCGTTCGAAATTATATATCGGAAACATTTTCTCGCGAGGCAAAGCCTGAAATGGTGTTTCATACTATCGAACATACGGAAGAAGTGGTTGAATCCGCCAGTATTATGGCTGATTATTACAAATTAAACGAAGAAGACAGACTTATATTATTAATTGCTGCATGGTTTCATGACGTAGGTTATGTAAGTGGGTCGGCTGCAGGTCACGAAGATGTAAGCATGCAAAAAGCAACTGATTTTTTACAAAATCAAGCAATAGATGAAAATATTACCCAGAAAGTTAATTCAGCTATTGCTGCCACACGTATGCCACAATCACCCTTAAGCGAAATTGAAAAGATTTTGTGTGATGCAGATCTTTCTCATTTGGCAACACCTGATTATAATGCTAAAAGCCAGTTGTTAAGGCAGGAGAGACAATCTTTATTAGGAATTGAAGTAAGTAAAAAGGAGTGGCGAAGGCTTAATACTGAATTTCTTGAAAACCATAAATATTTCACATCGTATGGACAGGAAATACTGGAACCTATAAAGCAGGAAAATATAAACTTGCTTCAAAAGAATAAGAAGAAAAAAGTAAAAGAGGTAGAGCCGGAGCCGGAGAAAGAAGAAACATTCCCTTATGTTAATCAAAATCCCGCCTCAGAAATGGATTTGAAAACCTTACAGAAAAATACGGAGAGAGGGATTCAGACCATGTTTCGCACCACTTCTCAAAACCATTTTCAATTGAGCTCCCTGGCTGATGGTAAAGCCAATATTATGATATCAGTGAATGCTATTATCATTTCTGTTTTATTGTCGGTGCTGCTGGTAAGATTACCTTATTATCCAAATTTTGCGATTCCTACTATTGTTTTGATATCCTCTTGCCTGGGAGCAATGATCTTTGCAATACTGGCCACAAGACCTTCAGTTAAAAGCGGCCGCTTTAGTAAAGAAGATATCAGAGCTAAAAGAACTAATCTTTTATTCTTCGGCAACTTTCATCAGATGCAGGTGAACGAATACCAATGGGGTATGAATGAATTGTTGAAGGACAGGGATTATTTATACAATAGCATGATAAAAGATATATATTTTCTGGGTGTAGTGCTGGCAAAAAAATATAAATTCCTCCGTATTTCTTATACAATATTTATGTTTGGGCTTATAGCTTCTGTAATAGCCTTTTCCATAGCAGCTTTCTTTGGCGATGCCACAGGCAGCCAGATAATAGATTATTAGAGATATGCTTTTATAGCATCAAGGAGTTCTGATTTTGTTATTGGGATACCCATGATTTTATTATACCCTTTTGCATCTACAAAATATTTATCCCTGATAATTTTTATTAACTGACCATTGTTGATTTCAGGTATTAAAATGGTTTCATAATTTCTTAATATATCTCCAAGGTTAGCAGGAAAAGGTCGTACATAACGTAGATGCGCATGAGCAATTTCATGTCCTTCATTAAGTAAATCAATAACTGCGGTTTTGATAACGCCATAAGTTGAGCCCCAGCCTAATACCAGAACTTTACCTTTTTCAGGACCATTATCCAATTTCTGTTCGGGAATATTAAAAGCAACTTTTTCAATTTTTTCTTCCCTGATCTTAACCATCAACTGGTGATTTTCAGGTTCATAACTTACATTACCTGTAATATTTTCTTTTTCCAATCCTCCAATACGATGTTCTAAACCGGGTGTACCGGGTAGGGCCCATGGACGCACCAGGTTTTCATCGCGTTGGTAAGGTTGAAATTTAGGTTCGTTATGCCCAAGATCAGTTTTGAAATTTACTTTTATAGTAGATAATTTTTCTGTATTGGGAAATTGCCAGGGTTCTGCACCATTGGCAATATATCCATCACTTAAAAAAATTACAGGTGTCATATGTTCTACAGATATTCTTACAGCTTCATATACTGCTTCAAAACAATCACTGGGTGTGGACGCCGATACTATGGGCATGGGGCACTCGCCATTACGTCCATAATAAGCTTGCAGTAAATCGCTTTGTTCTGTTTTTGTTGGTAATCCGGTAGATGGCCCACCACGTTGCACATTAATAATGATCAATGGAATTTCAAGCATAACTGCCAAACCCATAGCTTCCGCTTTTAAAGCCAAACCAGGACCTGAAGTGGTTGTAACGCCTAAGTGACCACCATAACTGGCACCAATAGCCGCAGTAACACTGGCTATTTCATCTTCTGCCTGCATGGTTTTTACACCAAAATTCTTATGCTTACTTAATTCATGAAGAATATCTGACGCAGGAGTAATAGGATAAGTGCCGAGAAATATAGGCAATCCACTTTTTACTGAAGCTGCAATAAGCCCATATGATAAAGCCTGGTTGCCCATTATACTACGATAGGTACCGGGAGCAATTCTTGCTTTTTCAACTGTATATTGGGTGGTAAAAGTTTCCGTAGTATCACCATAGTTATAACCAGCCCTTAAAACTCTTAAATTACTTTCAAGGATGTCAGGCTTTTTTGAGAATTTTTCTTGTAAAAACTTTTCGGTTGTTTTAGTATCCCGCCCATACATCCAATATAAAAAGCCAAGAACAAACATATTTTTTGCTCTGTCTTTTTCCTTGGTACCCATCTGAAATTCTTTCAACACCTCTCTGGTCATTTTGGTGATGTCCATTTTTATCACTTCATAACCCTCCAAAGAATCATCTTCTATAGGATTAACACCATCTGTATAATTTGCCAGTCGTAAATTTTTAGTATCAAATCCATCGGTATTTACAATTACTTTTCCACCTTTTTTAAGATGTTTAATATTTGTTTTTAATGCAGCCGCATTCATTGCAACCAGCACATCCCAATCATCGCCCGGTGTATATATACTGTCAGATGAAAATCTTAATTGATAACCGCTCACCCCGGGTAAGGTTCCCTGTGGTGCCCTGATCTCTGCCGGGAAATCGGGGAATGTTGATAAATCTGCCCCCAACAAAGCTGTGTTATTAGTAAACTGGGTACCAGTTAATTGCATACCATCACCGCTATCACCTGCAAATTTGATAACAACATCCTGTAGCACTTCTTGCTTACGATCCATAAAAAAAATTATTTTTCAAAAGTAATTTATTGTTTTTGAGAGCCTCATCAAAATCTTTCTTCTAAATCAATGAAACTTTAACTGAGTTTATTTACAAGAACAATTTAAATAATCATTTATAGGCCTGTTCATGTACGCTTTTTACTGCTCTTCCCGAAGGATCATTCATTTTTTTAAATGTCTCATCCCATTCCAAAGCTATTGCTGTACTGCATGCCACTGAAGGTTCAGAAGGAACACACTTTGCTGCTTCATCACCGGGAAATAAGTCTGTAAAAATGCTGCGGTAATAATATTCTTCTTTAGACCTTGGTGTATTGATAGGGAATCTGTATGCTGCATTTTGTAGCTGCTCATCTGATACCTGTTCCTCTGTCATCTTCTTTAAAGTATCTATCCAGCTATAACCTACTCCATCTGAAAATTGTTCTTTTTGTCTCCAGGCTACCTCCTGCGGCAGGTAATCTTCAAAAGCTTTTCTTAAAACCCACTTTTCAATTTTGCCATTACCACTCATTTTATCTGCAGGATTAATACGCATAGCAACATCTATAAACTCTTTATCTAAAAAAGGAACTCTGCCTTCCACACCCCATGCTGCCAATGATTTATTGGCACGCAAACAGTCATACAAGTGAAGTTTACTTAATTTTCTAACTGTTTCTTCATGAAAGGCTTTTGCATCGGGGGCCTTATGAAAGTATAAGTAGCCGCCAAACAGTTCATCTGAACCCTCACCTGTCAATACCATTTTTACTCCCATAGATTTAATGACCCGGGCCAGTAAATACATAGGAGTTGAAGCCCGGATGGTAGTTACGTCATAAGTTTCAATATGATAAATTACATCCCTTAAAGCATCCAAACCCTCCTGGATGGTAAAAGTTACTTCGTGATGGATGGTACCAATGTGCTCAGCTACTTTACGTGCTGCAACAAGATCTGTTGAATCTTTTAATCCTACAGCAAATGAATGAAGCTGTGGCCACCACGCATCTTTCAAATCTTCTGTTTCTATTCGTCTTGCTGAATATTTTTTTGCTATGGCAGAAATAATAGATGAATCCAGCCCTCCGGATAATAAAACACCATATGGTACATCTGACATCAATTGACGATGTACAGCATCTTCCAATGCTTTTTTTATAGACTGAATATCTGTTGAATTATCTTTTACCTGCTCATAATCTATCCACTCACGTGTGTACCATTTTTTTATTTTTC
>JACDAZ010000226.1 GCA_013695175.1 Flavisolibacter sp.
GTAATAACATATTCGGGAAGTAGCGCAGGCCGGTAGCGCATGGCGCTTAAGGCGCCAGGGTCGCAGGGTAAATTATGAATTTTAAAGTTTATATACTTTGGAGTGAATCGTTACAAAAATTTTACGTTGGAAGTACAAATAATTTGGAGGATAGACTTAAAAGACATAATTCGGGACAAAGTAATTTTACAGCAAAAGGTAAGCCTTGGAGAATGATCTGGAATTTTGAACTTAAAGAAAGGCAGGAAGCTATTAAACTTGAAAATAAAATAAAAAAAAGAGGGATTAGAAGATTTCTTATTGACGAAAAAATTGAATTTCAAGGTTAAAGATTGGAAAGGGGTAACAAATAGTGCTTTAGGAGCCAGAACCATTAACGGTAATAACATATTCGGGAAGTAGCGCAGGCCGGTAGCGCACCTGGTTTGGGACCAGGGGGTCGCAGGTTCGAATCCTGTCTTCCCGACTAAAACAGACAAGGTGGCTTTTTTGCTACCTTGTTTTTTTATATCATCCTCTGAAACGCTGATCAGGTCTGCGTTCAACTGAAATACCGAATTTGTTTTCGTGAAAGGTTCGCAAACTAAAATTTAAGTAAAAATTGTATAACTCACAGTTACAACTACCTTATGTACAGACCTGAAGGCCATGCAGAAAATGGACTAATTTTAAAAAAGGAGCAATGCAAGAGGAGCAAAAAACATGGCTTCTTATAGTTATCACAGAAAAAGTTTAGAATGTCAGTCTTTTTGTTCCGAAAAAAGCTGCTCTTCCAATATGTGAGAGATGACATAATAAATTTCTTCGGGATCGGTGGGCTTACTTATGAAATGGATGGCTCCCATGCTTTTCAGTTCTGCTGATTCCTCCACCTCTCTGGAAGTTGTGTAGATAAAAACCGGGATGTGTTTTAAGTCAGGGTCACTTTTAAGTTCTACCAAACATTTTCTTCCGTTATACCGGGGCATTTTCAAATCAAGAAATATATAGTCTGGCAAGTTCTCCGTAGTATTCTTCAATAACTCCATCGCTTGCTGACCGTCTTTGGCAATACTGCAATCAATAGACGCATGAATTTCTTTTACGGCATCTACAAAAAATTTGCTGTCATCTGCATCGTCATCAACAATTAACAATCTGATTTTCTTTTCCATAATTCTGACCTATTCGGTAGCTGTTACTTGTTTATTACAAGAATACAGTGTTAGCAAAGGTTTCCGTTTTTATTATTTTATTTGTTATAAAGTAGGCTGAAAAATTTACATTATTCTCACATTCGCCAAATATAGTCGGGAGTAATTAAAAGCTTTTTAAAATTAGAGGGCGTCTCCCCTGTCACTTTTTTAAACTGCAGGCAAAGATGGGAAACACTACTGTAGTTTAGTTTGTGGGCGATGTCAGTTATGCTTAAATCTTCATAAATAATTAATTCCTTTACTCTTTCAATTCTGTTTTCTATATAAAACCTTTCGATGGTGCTGCCTTCCAGTTCTGAAAAGACATTGGAAAGGTAGGTATAGTCGTAGTCCAATTTTTCACTTAGGTAGGCCGATAGTTTTAAATTAAGTTCCTCACTTTCCGTATTAAACAAATGTATTATCAGGACTTTTATAGATTCTACCAAAATCTTTCTTTTGTCCTTCATTAACTCCAACCCATAATGCTTTAAGTCCAAATTTAGTTCTTGTTGTTTTTCTACAGGAAGTTCAGTCTTCAACGCAATTTTCCCCATTTCTACCAACAGGTAGTCTATTTGCAGATTCTCCAAAACATCGGTAACGGCCATCTTGCACCGTAAGCAAACCATATTTTTTATGTAAAGTATCACACCAAATTCCCTCTTTAGGATAAGATAGTTTAAATATTGTGCCGGATATTATTGCACTAAGGGAAGAATAATATGAAAAACAGTTCCTTCATTCTCTACAGAAACGGCATATATGTCGCCATGATGGTTCTCCACAATTTTTTTGCACAAGGCCAATCCTACCCCGGTTCCATCAAACTCATCCACGGAATGTAGCCGTTCAAAAATTTGGAAAATCTGCGTGGCAAACTGCTGTTCAAACCCAATTCCATTGTCTGAAAACTGAATTTCTATATAGGTGCGGCTTTCTCCCAAATTTGCCCGACTGCTTGCTTCCTCTGCCGACAAAGGACGAAATGAAACAGTTACCTCAGGTGCTGTATTCTCCTTGCGAAATTTAAAAGCATTGGTTAGAATGTTATAAAATAGCTGGTTCATTTGCAAGGGAATGGCATCAATCACCGGCAAAGATTCTTTATAAATGACAGAAGCATCAGTTTCTGAAATCAGCAAATCCAGGTCAATCAGCACCGCTTTCAAACAACTATCCAGGTCAGTTTGACTAAACTCCCTTGCGGCTTGTGCAAGTTTGGAGTATTTCAGCACTTCCCTTATTAATTGAGACATCCGGTCGGCAGCCGTTTGGATTTTATATAAAACCTCCCTTCCATCCGCTGAAACGTTTTCACCAAAGCTTCTGATGAATGACGAGGCAAAGGTTTTGATTTTGCGAAGTGGTTCCTGTAAATCATGTGAGGCGACAGAAGCAAATTGCAAAAGGTCTTCATTGGCTTGCTGAAGTTTGGCGTTTGCTTCCACCAAATCTTTTGTTTTATCAAAAACCTGCTGTTCCAGATTTTCAGCAAACAATTTCAGGTTGTCCTCCAATTCTCTTCTTTCCGTAATGTCTTGCATCGTCAACAAAATCAGTTGCTCATCGGTTGCCTCATTAAGAATTTGAAGGGCATTCAGGTTTAGGCAACTTTTCCTGTTTGCGTGGACCGTGAGACTTATTTCAAAATTTTCAAACTCTGCATGTTCCGGTAATACTTTTCGCAGTTTTTCGTGCAGGCCCATAATATTCCATAAACCATTTTCCCATTCAAAAAACAGTTTGCCTTCAGTTTGAGGCTCAGCAACACCGAACATTTCATAAAAGGCTTTGTTTGCATTTTTAATCCGGAAATCTTTTGTAAGAATGAGCAACGGCTCATGAATGGTTGTTACAATCGCTTCCGCATATCGTCGGGAATAAACAAGTTGTTCGTTCCGTTCAATCAGCTCCATATTTAGCGTGGCCAATTCCTCGTTTGTGGATTGAATTTCTTCTTTGGACGTTTCCAACTCTTCGTACAGGCTTTGCATTTCTTCGTGGCTGGAAAGGAGTTCTTCATTTGAGCTTTGCAATTCTTCATAAGCCGCTTCCTGGTCTTCAGTGATGGTGTTCATATCCTTGCGAACCTGTTCTAATTCCTTTTCCAGATCTTGTATTTGAAGAAGGTAGGTGTTTTGTGCGGTTTCTTCATTTATACCGTGCGCTGTCTGCTTTCTCTTTGTATTTTTCGCTGCCTCGTCGGAGAACAATACAAGGAAACAAGTTTCAGTAATATTGCGAAGGGGTAATATTTCAATCGTTACTTTTCTTTCATTTTTGTCTATGGGTATGCCTTCTTTTTTTACCGCATCGTTTGTCAACGCTGCTTTATGCAAGGCATTTCGCAATTCAAAGGACAATCCTTCCTTTGCCATTTTTAAAATGTTGTGGCTTGCTTTGCCGGGCTGGGCTTCTAAGTAAGGCGAAGTTGATCCCCTGAACTGTAAAATTTCCATTTGGCTATTGACGATGACGCCAACAGGACCATACCTGGCTAAGAGCGCCTCATCTGCTGCATTTTGAAAATCATCTTTTTTTATTTCGGACAGCTTTGGGTTTTGAGCTTTTTGCGTGGCGCCAACTTTTTTCTGTCCTATGGGTAAATAGCTTTTCCTCCCTTCTGTTGCTTTCTTTGTGTAAATCTTATCCTGCTTGTTAAGGGTCGTAAATTGCTGCGATGTGAGGCCTGTAGATTCTGATTTGCCTAACAGCAAAATGCCCTTTTTATTCAGTGCATAGTGAAAGGTGTTTACGGCTTTTATTTGAAGATAAGGCTCCATATAAATGAGAACATTGCGGCAACTTACGAGATCGAGCCTGGCGAACGGGGGATCATTAAGAAGGTTATGGACAGCGAATACACACATATCCCTGATGGCTTTATTAATTTGATAGCTGCCATCTATTTTGGTAAAAAATTGCAGGATGCGCTCTTCTGATACACCGGCCATGTCCCGCTTTTGATAAAGACCACTGCGGGCTTTTGAAATCACCGCTTCAGAAAGATCCGTAGCAAATATTTGAACCGTGTTTACGGGCATTTTACCGCTTAGAGTTTCGTACAGACAAATGGCCATTGAATAAGCTTCTTCGCCGGTAGAGCAACCCGCTATCCATATCCGGATGGGTTCTCCACTCTTTTTTTCTTCCACCAGGCGTGGGAAAACAGTATCGCACAAAACTTCAAACGTTGCCTGATCACGAAAAAAAGCCGTTACAGAAATCAATAAATCTTTAAACAGCTCATCCAGCTCATCTTTATTTTCCAGGAGTAAAATGTGGTATTCTTTCAGGCCCGGTATTTTGATCAATTCTTTCCGCCAGAGGATCCGCCTGCGAATCATGGTTTGTTTGTAGTACGCGAAATCAACACCACGTTTTAATTTAATTAAAGAAAGTATTTTTCTGAACAGTTCATCTTCACGGATTTCTTCTGTAACCCTAAAATCAGAAGGGGCAATTTTCGCGTTGTCAATGAGCTCGGCCAGTTTACCGGGAATTTCCCCTGGTGAAAGTATAAAATCAACTACATCGGCATTTATAGCACACTGCGGCATATCGTGATGGGCAGCCGAACCAGAATCTTGCGCAATCGTGAGGCCGCCAACATCTTTAATTGTTTTCAAGCCCACAGTACCATCGCTTCCGGTACCTGATAAAACAACGCCTATTGCATGGCCCAGGTGGATCTCGGCCAGTGAAGTAAAGAATACATCAATGCTGTTTAACTTTTCACCTTTTATCCGTGGATTCAATTCAAGCACACCATCGTTTGCTATAAGTATTTTATTTGAAGGGATAATGTAAATATGATCCGGCTCGACTTTTATATGATCCGTGACTTCTATTACAGGCAGTGTTGTTTGTTTTTGAAGGATGTCGGAAAGCTGGCTTTCATGATCGGGTGACAGATGCTGTACGAGTATATACGCAAAGCCGGCGCCTTCAGGAATGGCATTGACCAATTGTTTGAAGGCTTGCAACCCTCCGGCGGATGCACCAACGCCTACTACCGGAAAAAGATTTTCTGACTTTATTTGCTTGGGACTATATACTTTTTTTGGCATAGTAAAATCGCTTTTACTGAAAGGTTTGCATGTATTACTGTAAAGTCGGTATATTCAAACAACTAAGCTACCGATATAATGCTCGCTTCTAAAGTTATTTATATAATTGACGATGACCGTGATGACCAGGACTTTTTGATTGAGGTGCTGATAGAGATAGATTCGACTTTTCAGTGCTTTACAGCAAACAATGGTCAAGAGGGTTTGCAAAAATTAAACAATGGCCTTATCCTTTTTCCAAGCCTTATTTTTTTAGACCTTAACATGCCCAGGTTTAACGGACGAAGATTTCTAAATGAAATAAAAGAGGATGCGCATTTCGCATCAATACCCGTAATCATTTACTCAACTTCCTTGTATCAAAAAGACAAGGATGAATTGAAAACAATGGGAGTTGTGGCGTATGTGGAGAAACAAGCCGATCCTTTTGTCTTAAAAGAACTCTTGAGCGGCATTCTTTCTTCTATACTGTCAACTAATTGAATGTGGGAATTATGTTGTAAAATCAAAAAACAATATAACAAATAGTCTTATAAGATTGGTAGTTTAGTACTGGATTTTCATAGGATATTGGATTTTACAAGTGGCCGGATTTCTATCCGGCCTTTTATTTAAAAAGCAATACTCAATAAGGGACATAAATACCGTAAATCTTGAAGGATTTGGTTTGAGTTTTCAACCCTTGGGACTACGAGTTAGACAACTTCCTTTTCTCAATTTACTTTTCTTAATGCTTCTATGTTTATGAAATTGTTGTTGGTAGTGGATGTAGCAGCCCCGGCAAGAATCGAACATTTTATTGGCCTTGAAAATGCTTTAGAAAGTTGGCAATTGCTTCTAAATCTATCAGAAATGTGTTAGAACTCTGTAATGCTTCCAACAAAAAAGGTGGCAAATGTTCCACCTTTTTATTTTTATACCAGAATCAATAATTTCTCAATCGCCCTATTACCGTATCCAGTGCTGCTTTTAATTTATCTACTGCACCCTTAACTGCTTCCTGGTGTGTATCAGCATTATTGGTAACAGCAATAGGCTGCATTCCTTCTAATCTTGCCTCAAGCATACATCTTTTATCGTCCCCTCCGCCTTTATGGCTGTTCACATCATTTAAATGTACTTCTACCCTTGTTATTTGCTCAGAGAACCTGTCTAAAGATCGGGCTATGGTTTCTTCCAGTGGGGCTCTTATTGCTTCACTTCCTGTAATGTTGTTATCTGTATTAAACTGAATTTTCATTTGCTAACTTTTAGTATTAATATTTAAAACTGTCCTTACTTATTAAGGTTATGGAAAAAGTGTGCCGATAAAAACTCCTGCTATAGATTAGAAGAAAAATTGTCTGTAGATACTTTATCATGAACCGGAGCTGCATATTGCTTTCTTTCCTTTTTTGATAACCATCGTTCGTAAAGATATAATGCAAGAAATGAAGAAATAATACCTATAATCAAACCTGCAGCTACATCTGTAACAAAATGCAGGGACAAATAAACCCTGGAATAAGCAACTAAAAGTGCTAAAAAAGGTAATACAAAAGCCCAGAATCTTTTTTTCATTATAGAACTTAGTAACAATGCAATGGTGAAGGCTGTACTGGTATGACCCGATGGAAAACTATGCATTCTGTGCAATTGTAATCCTTCAATTTTTCTTATAACAATTTCACCGGTTTCCAGGCTTATTGGTCGCAGCTCACCCGGAAAAAGAACTCTTTTTGAAAACTGTGAAAAAAAAGTACAAAATAAAATAGCCAGAATTACAGGTATTAAAAATTTTCGGTTAAAAAACACAGCATATAAAACCATTGGTATATAAATCAACCCATCACCCAGGAAAGTAACATACTGAAAGAAAAGATCTAATGAATAATTATGATAAGCATTTATGAAAAAGAAGCTTTCATTTTTACCGTATGAAAATAAAAAAATAAGAATAAGACTTAAAAAAATTAAAGAAACTCCAACAGCTGTTTTATAATAATTCCAGTTATATGATCTTGCTAAACTCATTTAAGAACCAAATATAAGTTGGCTGAAGTGATAGATAAAAAAAGCCGCTTCTTTTAAAGCGGCTTAATAAGAAAAACATTAATAATTAAAATCTATATCCCAATGAAAGTCCAAACCCGGTATTCCTCCATTTGGTTTGATCATCTGCATTCATTGGATTGTCTTTATTGATATTCACTAATCCTAATTGTGCATTAAGCTGCACCGACATTCTGTTAGCAAACTCATAACCTGCTAAAAGATTTCCACCTGCATCAAACTTTTTGAATTGAGTAGTTGCATCATTTACATTATAAGCTGCATCAAAATCAATATTACGTGTAGAGCCACCTTGTTCTACATTACCACCAATTGCATAAGCAACATAAGGTCCGAAACCTAATACCATATTACCCATTCCTACTAATGGTTTGTACACAAAATTTACAGGAACTTCAATGTAATTTAATTTGATTTCGTCCCTGCTGCCTGTTTGAAATTCTGCTCCTTTCCTGCTATATAAAATACCAGGCTGCAAATAAGAACCTGTACCAACCGGTATTTCAGCATTGAACCCTGCATGAAATCCAGTGTTGATGTTGTTCTCCAAACTATTTCCTGTTGCATCCTTTCCGTTTAGGGTTTGAAAGTTTACACCTGCCCTCATACCAAATGTAGTTCCGGTTGCATTTCTTGTCATGGATTGTGCATTCAGTTGAATGCTAAACAATCCGATAGCTGCTAATAAAATCACACTTTTCATAAATCCTCGTTTTTAGTTTTCATAAATGGTTAAATAAAATCTTTATTGATTTGCTTCACGCTTTGATTCTTCAATCATTTTTTCATTGGCTGTGATCACAAATTCTACTCTCCTGTTCTCTGTACGTCCGGCATCTGAATCATTAGAAGTTTTTGGATCGCTTGCTCCCATACCACGTGTCTTTAATCGTGAAGAAGTAATACCTGATGTTCTTAAATAATCGGCTGCAGAATTTGCACGTCTTTCGGATAATCCCTGGTTATAACTTACACTACCTACATTATCGGTATGACCAATTATTTCAATATTGGTGTCAGGATATTTTTTCAAAACATCTGATAATTTGTTCAGGGTTGCACGGGATTCATTTGTAAGGTCGCTTCTGTCAAAACCGAATAATACCTTATCATTAAATACAACTACAATTCCTTCTCCTTCACGCTTTACAACAGCATCCGGAAGATCTCTTTGCATTTCTTCTGCCTGCTTATCCATTTTTCTGCCAATAACGGCACCTGCAACACCACCAACAGTAGCACCAATTAATACACCCATGGCTGTATTACCAACCACCCTACCAACAACACCACCAACAGCACCACCCCCGGCAGCACCAACTACGGCACCTTTTTGTGAACGTGTCATACCTGAACAGCCAGAAGCAATAAGCCCGAATAAAGCGAGTACAATCGCCA
>JACDAZ010000228.1 GCA_013695175.1 Flavisolibacter sp.
ACATTTTGCTGGGATAAAGCTTTATAATAAGATATTAAGGACTTTCTACCACATGCCTAAAGAAGAAGGCAAAACTTTGAGGCAATCATGCGGCACGTATAACAATGGGAAGATTTAGAACAATGAATGCCACTACAGTGTTCATTCTCTAACGTTTAGAAGGTCCCTGTTTTATATTTCAATTCAAAAAGAGGCTATCCACAAGGATGGCCTTTTGGCGTTTTAGTCGATAACCATTTTTTATAACTTTCCGCAAAAATTGTATTATTATTTCCAGTGTTTGACTTCAATGGTTCCAAAATCGTCTCAGGTGCAGCTATCTGCATGAATACATTTCTTATCTTCCATGCTGCTGATTAAACCTACTATATGCTATGAGCAAACACATTTTAACGATTATCTGCCTGGCTGTACTGATAACATTTTATGGTTGCGGTACAAAAGACAATGAACAACTACGCGCTGAACGCGATAGTGCTTACAGTAAGTTAAGCGACGAAGAAAAACGCCTTCCTAAAAACGCTCTTGCAGGCGTAGAAATAGCGGAGGGATTAGAAGCAACTCTTTTTGCTTCGGAACCTGTAATTGGCAATCCCACCAATATTGATGTTGACTCAAGGGGCAGAGTGTGGATGTGTGAAGCTTTTAATTACCGTCCATCGCTCAACCAGAATAATCCTACAAAAGATGAAGGGGACCGGATTTTAATTTTGGAGGATACCAACGGTGATGGAAAGGCAGATACCAGTAAAGTTTTCTACCAGGGAACTGATATAAACGCTGCCCTGGGTATTGCTGTTTTAGGTAACAAGGTTATTGTTTCGTGCAGTCCTAATGTATTTGTATTTACTGATGAGGACGGAGATGATATACCTGATAAGAAAGAAGTGCTGTTTACACATGTGGGTGGTGAACAACACGACCATGCGGTGCATGCATTTACATTTGGTGCCGATGGAAAATTGTATTTCAATTTTGGCAATGAGGGTGAACAGTTAATGGATAAAGATGGCAAAATCATTATTGATAAATTAGGTAACGAGGTAACCAATAAGGGGCTTCCATACCGGCAGGGCATGGTATTCAGAATGAATGTGGACGGGACTGAATTCGAAGTATTGGGTCACAATTTCAGGAACAACTACGAGGTGGCAACTGATGCATTTGGCACTTTGTGGCAATCAGATAATGATGACGATGGTAACCAAAGTACCCGTATTAATTACGTGATGGAATTTGGTAACTATGGTTACACAGATGAAATGACAGGTGCCGGATGGAGAACAAGAAGAACAAACATGGAAACAGAAATTCCACAAAGACACTGGCATCTTAATGACCCAGGCTCCATACCCAATTTACTTCAAACAGGTGCTGGCTCACCATCAGGTATGCTGGTGTACGAAGGCAAATTGCTGCCATCAGCTTTCCATAACCAAATGATACATTGCGAACCTGGAAAAAATATTGTACGTTCTTACCCGGTAAAAAAGGCGGGTGCAGGGTATACTGCCGAAATAATACCGCTAATGGAAGGAGTGCGTGACCAATGGTTTAGGCCTGTGGATGTTTGTGCCGCTCCGGATGGTTCTTTATTTATTGCAGACTGGTACGATCCCGGTGTGGGCGGTCACCAGATGGGCGACATAAATCGTGGCCGTATCTTTCGTTTATCTACATCAACAGGTAATTATAAAATAAACAAACCAGATTTTGATACACAGGAAGGACTTACAAAGGCACTCATCAATCCAAACGGTGCTACCCGCTACCTCGCCTGGCAAAAACTAAATTCTTTAGGTGCCCAGGCTGAGCCCGCACTACAAAAACTATGGACATCAGATAATCTAAGAAACCGTGCAAGAGCCCTTTGGTTGCTTGCGCGTATACCAGGAAAGGAAGATCAATATTTACAGCAGGCGTTGGCCGATAAAGATCCCGATATCAGGATCACCGGCATCAGGGCAACCCGCCAACTAAAAAATGATGTAATACCCTACCTGCAAAAAGTGATAAACGATGCAGACCCGCAAGTGCGCAGGGAAGTTGCTATTGCATTGCACCATAATAAATCAGAAAATGCAGGTGCACTTTGGGCGCAGCTTGCAGCACAATACGACGGACAAGACCGGTGGTACCTCGAAGCTTTGGGTATCGGGGCCGATAAGCAATGGGACACTTTTTTACCTATATGGCAAAGCAGATCGGCTGAACAGGTAAATACACCTGCGGGCCGCGATATTATCTGGCGATCCCGCACCAGCAAAGCATTACCATTGCTTGCGGCATATATCTCTGATACTAAAGTGGATTCAGCAGCACGTCTTAAATACTTCCGGGCATTTGATTTTATACATTCACCGGAAAAAGAAAAGACTTTGTTGGCTTTGATTCAAAATACGGGTCCCAAACGCAATGAAATTGTTTTAACTGCATTGAACCATTTGAATGTGGAAACCCTGCCAAATTCCCCAATATTAAAGGCAGCTTTATATGAAACACTTGCAACCACAAAAGGCACCCGATCGTTTGTTGATTTAGTAGGCCGTTACAAACTAAAAGACCAAAATAAGGCCCTTTTGCAAATAGCGCTGTCCATGCCTGACAGCAGTTTGGGAGGCGAAGCGGCCAGCCAATTATTGAATGCAGGTGGAATAAATTTGTTAAAGAACACCATTAAGAGTAATGATACAAGCATGGAGAACTCCGCTATGAAATCGCTTACAAGAGGAGGAAGCAAAGAGGCGACACAAATGTTAGAGGAAATAATTAAAGATCCTTCCATGGATATCTCCATACGCCAAAAGGCCGTTAAAACATTAGCAGGCGGATGGCATGAATCAGAGCGCCTTGTAAAAATAATAAAAGAAGGTAAGTTACCTAAGGAACTGGAAGCTACGGC
>JACDAZ010000255.1 GCA_013695175.1 Flavisolibacter sp.
TGCTATAGGAGACATTTATATTAAATATTTTTTCTACAAACATTTTTATTGTCTTAGGGGTATGTCTATCGAATTGCCGTAATAGAAATTACTTTTCCGATTATTGATTATCGTTGATGCTTCCACATGTAGACTGGTGTTAGTTTGTACAATAACAGTTCTGTGGTAAAATTGGATGTTCCGGTTCTTCAATTACTGCAAAATGTGCTATTGTTACCCGCACTGCTTGTCCCAATTTCCTAGCAATTTTTTTCTTTTCCTTTTCAGTCATGTTTTCCAGTAACTCTCCCGTTTGTAATTCCCAATGTAGAGAGAAATGCCAAAAGTTCCATTTCATTGGAGTATGCTTTACAAAACATGTTGCTGTAAGTGGCAAATTATCTCTTTCGTATTTAAATTCTCTTTTGTGCAATCGATTTATTGGGGCACACCAGTAATGGCGATTATTATTTATGATAAAATCAGCTTCATGTACTGGAGTTTCAACTTCTTCATCAGGGGCACAAGAAAACATGTATTTCTTTTTACCTTCCGTTGTAAAATCAAGAAATATATGAACCGTCTTAAAGATGCCTAATAAACTAGTTGAAAGATCGCTAATATGCTCTGAAGGACTGCAAATCTGTTTTGGATTTACCGTATTTGTCTCACTATCCCATATTTCGCTAATATCTTTCACGTTTAAATATCGAATGAGAAAATGTTCATGCAAATCGCAATCAATAAACTTATAATATGGATTGGGTAAAATTTCTAGAGGATACTTCATCCTATGCAAACTGGCGAACTGCAATATTTTTTGAAGCCAAGAAATTGCCAAGCTGATTAATGACTTCAGTAAGTTCACCAGCATAGTTTATTACATTATCGTTTCCATTAATTATACTGATGATGGCTTCATCATTTTCGTCGAATTCATCAATCAGAAAATGTTGAAAATAAATTTTTATCTCATCCTTTATTAAACTATAAAAGACACTGCCTTCTTCAGTCAGTCGTAAAGAAATCTTATCGGGTTGACAGTCCAATAGGGCTTCAGAAGAAACTTTCATTTTCTCCCGAAGTAAATAGGAATTTTGCCCGTCAAAGGTTTCTGAGCATTCTTTCAATTGTTTAATGAATGCTTGCTCAAGTTTAATAAACTGACGAATACCCTTGAAAGTTTTATAAAGCTCTAAAGGATTTTTTGATGTTTTGCTGAACAATTCACCTGTGCCGGTTACTAATATTTCTTGTGCCATATCAATATTCGGGATTTAATGATTCTAAATAATCGGGCTGTAACATACTAAAATAAATCTCTTTTTCTTTCGTATGATTTTCTTCTATTGCTTTTAACAATTCTTCTAAACTTGTCAAAGTCAAATTATCAGAGATGACATCAATATCAACTATTGATGTTGTAATTATCTCCGCCTGATTTCCAGAGGATTGTTGCTTAATAAATGGAACTTTATTACTTAAATTTAGAACAATTTTTGAGTTGTTGTACATGAACTCACTGTGAAAACCGGTTGTCTCACTTTCTACCTGTGGCAAGCCAAATGAGAAACTAAACTTGATACAGTCTTTCAAATTTTTATTTTCATACTCGCTTATATAACGTAAACCTACCCGAATACATTGCATAATTGTTTTGGTAGAATATAATTTTGTTAATGCTTTTTCCAATTCCGGCTTGTACTCCTTCCATCCAATATATTCATCCAGAGATGTAAAAACAATAGATTGCTCAGCCAATTGAATGCTGATCTTGTCGTTGTAAAACAAGCTGAGATTACCAATTCTAATTGTTATTTCTTGCCCCATCTTTGCCGGGATGGGTTGACGAACAGGCATCGGTTTTATTGGTCTGTTGCTATAAGTATAATCATTCGCAAGAGCTTTATAAAAAATGCCTATCAACACTTCAAACGGCAGGCGAGAAATGTATCTTATCTCAACAACAGCTTCTTTAAGATTGCTGGGGGTAATTTTTCGGGGTAATGACATATTGGTTTAACAGCTTGGCTATTCTTTTGCAAACTTATAGTCGCTGACTTAAATTACAAAGTTGAGGTCAAGATATACTTTTCCAGGGAGTTGATCTGAACTAATTTGCATAAGCCCTACTATTCCCATTATGTGCCATTATGAAGAAGTGGTCAAACACAATACCACATTTCCTGCTTGTAAATCTCTCTATTGTATGTATCGGGTTAGGTTTAATTTAAGACTTTTTTATAGCAGCCTGCACCCGCAATCTTGTCTGAGTATCCTTGACAATCGTTTAATTAATACTGTAGGTTTTCTTCTTTTAAAGGATGTAACAGGTTCCTTGGAGCGAGTTTTACTTTTTGTTCCTCGTCTTTTGAAAGAATATCCTTTTTTAGTATGTCAAATATTTCTAATTCTGCTTCTGATAAGGCTTATTTTTTCCTGCCGAATTAATAGATGACTAACTTTACGTTGATGTACGATATATTAACTTAAATGTTTTCCAATAGAAAACTTTTTTTATCTTTGATAGTGTTTAATATTATAACCCGTAAAACATTACTTGAATATTGTAAAAAACATCCTGAAGCAGCGGTTGCTTTGCAAAATTGGTATTATGAACTTTTGAAAAGCAATGCAAAAAATTTTAATGAGCTTAAAAAAGTATATGGTAATGCAAGTTTGGTGGGTGATGACAGAGTAGTGTTTAACATTTTGGGAAATAAATACCGGCTGGTTGTAAGAATAGTTTTCGAATTTAAAGCCATTCAAATTAAATGGTTTGGAACTCATAAAGAATACGATAAAATAGATGTTTCTATAATTAGTTATAAAAAGAAATGATTATGAATTTAAGGCCTATAAAAACTAAAAGACAATACGAAGATTATTTGAATTGGGTGGATGAATTATTTGATAAGAAAGTAAAAGCGTCTTCACCTGAAGGAGAAGAACTACAGGTAGCATTGCTATTGATCAAACAATATGAAGACGAACATTATCCCATTCCAATTCCTGACCCTATTGAAGCTATTAAATTAAAAATGGCGGAAAAAGGATTAAAAAATAAAGATCTCGTAGGATTAATTGGTAGTAAGGGTTACATATCTTCTATATTAAATGGCAAAAAAGCATTGACACTTGAAATAGCCCGCATCTTACACAAAAAATTGGGTGTTCCTGCGGAAATATTTTTATCGTAAAAAGCAGTCTTATAAAAAGATTTAGTTGATTAAATATCAACTGTATTTTATGCTATAACCTGAGAGAGAATTTATAACTCCAGCAAAAAGAAAGGCAGCTCGTAATGGCTGCGATGTAAAACAGGTGTAGATGCATTATACACTTTCACTCCATTAGGTGCTTCTCCTGCCAGTTTTCCCGCATGTGCATGACCGTAAAAAGCAGCTCTAACATTTCTACGTGCAAGTGGTTCTGCAAGCCTTGAACTTCCCAAAAATGGATAAATAACTCAGGCTCCCTTTCTACAGTTGCCTGGATGGGTGAATAATGTAGTAAAACTATTTTATGTTCTATGCCCTCATGATCATGGTCTATACGTGCCAGTGCACTGTCCAGGTGAAGAGCCGCTTACAAACTACAGTATCAGCAAATACTCCGTGTTGGTTCGATAATTCTGCAATGTAGGGCATTTTTACACAGCTAAAATTTCATCTGCATAAAGCTGAATCATAAAAAATTCATTAACAGCTTTTAAAGCTATTATTCATCAATAGTTATAATAATTAAAACAATTAAGAAATCTAACTTCAGTAATAATCTTATTTCTTTACACGATAAATATCCCTGATTATTTCACTATATGAATAAGCGCCCTGCGGTTCATAGCACGACCATCAGGGTTATCCCGCCCATTGATTAATTCCATTTCCACAGGACAGCAGGCACCAAAAGATTCAAACGTAATCCTTTCAGGATTTATGCCTTTTTCAATCAGGTAATCGGCACATGACTTAGCTCTTTTATCTGAAAGTTTTTTATTGTAGACTTCTGAACCTCTCCCATCTGTATAACCTGATACCTGTAAAGCTACCTCAGGATTTTCCTGAAGTATTGTATAAATAGAATCGAGCTGCTCAATAGCACGATCTTTTATCAGGCTGCGGTCAAAATCAAAATATATAGAAACAACATTCTCCACTTTAATCATAACAGGTTTGGCATCAAGACAAATAGGCGCTGCGATTACTGTATCTGTCAGAAAACCATTTTCATTGACAGACTGAACAGAAAATACCCCCTGCTTTTCAAGATAGCCATCGCGTTCCGCTCTCCAACGATTGCTTACAGTACCTGTTAACGTATATGCATATGCACCCTTAGAATCAGTTACTAATAACTGCTGATCTTCTTTTAAAATACC
>JACDAZ010000258.1 GCA_013695175.1 Flavisolibacter sp.
GACATAGATGTTGTGTATGTTGTATTACCACCCTCTATGCATCATGAGTATGTTATTCGTGCAGCTAATGCAGGCAAGCATGTATGGTGCGAAAAACCTATGGCTTTAACAGAAGGGGAGTGCCAGCAAATGATTAATGCCTGCAATAAAAACAAGAAGACACTTGCCATAGGATATCGCCTGCAACACGAACCTAATACAAAGGAGTGGCGAAGGATCGTGCAACAAAAATTATTAGGCAATGTAAAACATGTGAAATGCGAATCAGGATATAGAGAAAGCAGATCAGATCACTGGAAACAAAAAAAAGAAATGGGTGGCGGTGCTTTGTACGACATGGGTGTTTATTCCATACAAGGGGCAAGAATGGGTACAGCAATGGAACCCATTGAAGTTTTGTCTGCATCCATTTCCACTACACGTCCGGAAATTTATAAAGATGCTGATGAAACAACTTCTGCTAAACTTTTATTTCCTAATGGAATTACATCTGATATTAAAACCAGCTTTGGTGAAAATATAAATGAATTGCTCATCAATTTTGAGAAAGGAGATTTGCAAATGTCGCCACACCAAAGTTATAATGGCTTAAGAGGCACAAGCCCTTTAGGTGAAATAAAACATTCCTATTCCATACCATGGCAACAGGCAAATCAAATGGATAATGATGCACTGTCCATAATTCAAAACAAGCCAATGATTGTGCCCGGTGAAGAAGGATTAAGAGATATAAGAATTGTAGAAGCCATTTTTAAAGCAGCACGTACTGGAAGTTCTGTCAAATTATAAATAGCTATTTAAATCATGCAAAAGATATTCATCATTACTTTATTGTTACTCATGAAATTAAATTCTATTGCACAAGTATTTAAAAAAGAAGAACCATTAGCACATACTTTTTCTATTGTTGCAAGAGATACAATAACAGGAGAGATGGGTGTTGCAGTACAAAGTCATTGGTTTTCTGTTGGCACTGTAGTTAGTTGGGCAGAAGCGGGTGTTGGTGCTGTTGCAACACAATCTTTTGCAAATAAATCATTTGGTTTAAGAGGCTTGGAAATGCTGCGTAAAGGATCAACAGCTCAACAAACATTGGATAGTTTATTAAAAGATGACGAAGCAAGGGAAGTACGACAAGTTGCTATTGTAGACAACAAAGGAAATATAGCAACACATACCGGTAAAAACTGTATTGATTATGCCGGTCATATAAAAGGAAATAATTTTTCTGTACAGGCTAATATGATGTTAACAGATAAAGTTCCTTCAGCTATGTCAGACGCTTTTTCAAAAAGCAGTGATAAAACTTTGGCAGAAAGAATGTTGCTTGCTTTAGAAGCTGCTGAAAATGCAGGTGGAGATATAAGAGGACAACAATCTGCTGCAATAATTATTGTACCCGGTACCTCTGCCAATAAACCATGGGATGAAGTGCTGGTAGATCTGCGTGTTGATGATCATGCAACTCCAATTCAGGAACTAAGACGATTATACAATGTGCATCTTGCTTATGAACATATGAACAAAGGAGATCTTGCAATTGAAACCAACGATATGGCAAAAGCAATGCAGGAATACAATGCAGCCATGAAGTTGTTTCCAAAAAATCTTGAAATGCAATTCTGGACAGCCATAACACTTGCCAACAATAAACAACTTGACAAGGCGCTACCTATGTTTAAAAATATCTTTAGTCAAAATTCCAATTGGAAAGAATTAACCCGCCGCTTACCAAAAGTGAACCTGCTAACTGTAAGTGAGCAGGAGCTTAAAAAAATTCTAAGCCTTAGGTAATGATCATTTATTGATGAATGGTATCATGAAAAACCCTAAATAGCTTACATTCAATTTTAGGTTTTTTAAAGATTCTTATCACTAACTATTCTCCAATGAAAAATTTTATTGTAGCTGCCCTCTGCTTTTTTATTGCAAACAACAATACGATTGCACAAATTGATGCAGGACTTTTCAGATATCCTGATGTTTCTAAAACACAGATTGTTTTTACTTATGCCAATGATCTTTGGCTGGTGCCAAAAGAAGGTGGAACTGCTATAAAATTAAGTTCACCTCCCGGCGTGGAAAGTTTTCCAAAATTTTCACCGGATGGAAATTTTATTGCATTTACCGGCAACTATGATGGCAACCAGGATGTGTATCTGATATCTGCTTCAGGTGGTGTACCTCTACGGCTGACACAGCACGGAGCCCCTGATCGTGTTGTGGACTGGACGCCTGATGGAAAACGTATTTTATTTGCTTCTGGCAGAGAAAGTGGAAGAGAAAGATATAATCAATTTTATACTGTATCATCTGCGGGGGGACCTGCTGAAAAACTCCCGTTAGAATATGCAGAATTTGGATCCTATTCACCTGACGGTAAAGACATAGCTGTTACATTTATTTCACAGGTCTTTCGCAACTGGAAGCGCTATCGTGGTGGCTGGAATGCAGACATACATATTTTTAATTTTGCCAGCCAAAAATCCGAAAAAATAACAACAACCGATGCCTCAGATGAATTACCGATGTGGCATGGCAACTCCATCTATTTTCTATCTGACAAAGGACCTGAAATGCGTATGAATTTGTGGAGATATGATCTGACATCAAAAGCTACAACACAACTTACCAATTTCAAAGATTATGATGCGCATTTCCCTTCCATGGGACCCGATGATATTGTTTTAGAAGCTGGTGGTGTTTTATATTTATTCAACCTGGCATCACAACAATTAAAGGAAGTAAAGGTTAATTTAATCAATGACAGAACTGCTTTAAAACCTTCAGTTAAACCAGTTGATAAATTCATTCAATATGCACACATCAGCCCAGATGGAAACAGGGCATTAATAGGAGCACGTGGTGAAATATTTTCAGTGCCTGCAGAATTTGGTTATGTAAAAGCATTAACAACATCATCCGGATCGGCAGAACGATATCCTGCATGGTCACCTGATGGTAATCATGTTGCTTATTGGAGCGATCAGTCGGGTGAATATGAACTGTGGATCATGGATCCCTCAAAAGAAAATTCAGCTCGAAAATTAACTTCATATGGTCCAGGCTTCAGGTATAATTTATATTGGTCGCCGGACAGTAAAAAAATTGCTTTCATTGATAAAGCAATGAAGATCCAGGTGTTTGATCTTGCAACATCAAAAACAATCGAAGTTGATAAAGGAACAAGGATGATGCATGGAGGATTACAAAATTTTAGTTGCAACTGGTCACCTGACAGCAAATGGTTAACTTATAGCCGTGACCTGGAAAATTATAATTCTGCAGTTTTTTTATATGATTATCCTGCTAAGAAACTACACCGGGTAACCTCAGGTTTTTACAACTGTTCCAACCCGGTTTTTGATGCAGATGGAAAATATTTATTTATAACAACAAACCAGGCTTTTAATCCTTCTTATAGTTCTGTGGATAATACTTTTATTTATGCCAATTCAACTCAGTTGGCTGCTATAAGTTTAAGGAAAACAACTCCTTCAATATTATACCCTAAAAATGATGAGGTGGGTGTAAAGCGTGATGATGAAAAACAAAAGGCTGACAGTGTAAAAAAAGTATTGAAGGATGCCGGTGTTTTAGATCCTAAAAAACCTATACCTCCCACACCTTCTATTGATATTGAAGATATGGAAACTAGGCTGGTATTATTACCTGTAAAGCCGGGTAATTATGGTAAACCCAGTTCAGTAAAAGGCAAGATCATATATCCTGCTTTTCCAAATACAGGTGTATCAGATGGAAAAACCGCTTTAAGATTTTATGACATTGAAAAGCGTGAAGAAAAAACGATAATTGATGATGTAAATGCATATATGCTTTCTGCAGATGGAAAAAAAATTATGGTTAGAAGAGGAAGCTCTTTTGCTATTATTAAACCAGAAGAAAATCAAAAATTTGAAAAGCCATTGCGTGTTTCTGAAATGCAGATGGCAGTAGAACCTGCGCAGGAATGGAAACAAATATTTATGGATACCTGGCGCATGGAAAGAGATTATTTCTATGATCCCAACATGCATGGTGTGAACTGGAACCTGATGAAAGATCGTTATTTAAAAATGTTGGATGGTGCC
>JACDAZ010000518.1 GCA_013695175.1 Flavisolibacter sp.
GAATATGGATACGCTTGCATTAAAATGATTGAGTGACGGAGTAATACCCGGCAGGTTGATAAAAATAGATATGGAATTGAATAAAGTGAAATGAGTAGAAAATTTTCAATGAGCTAATGTCAACGCCAAAACTATATACTCAAAAAGGCTTACACGTGGCCACAGGCCATGGTGAAAAACATATCCATGCTTCTACTCCAAAAAAATCGAGAATAGAATCGATTGACCTGCTTCGTGGTTTTGCCATTGTTATCATGGCGCTTGATCATGTACGCATTTACTTTCATGCAGATTACTTTTTTTTTGATCCCACTGATATACAGCAGACTAATGGTGCCTTATTTTTCACGCGTTGGATAACGAATTTTTGTGCACCAGTGTTTGTATTTCTTGCCGGTACTTCCGCGTTTTTGGTGGGAGAAAGAAAAACAAAAAACCAATTGGCTGCTTTTTTATTGAAACGTGGACTTTGGCTGATGCTGCTGGAAACAGTGGTGATCAACTTTGCTTGGAGTTTTAATCCGGACTATCCAATGTTTCGGCTGCAGGTTATCTGGGCATTGGGATTGTCAATGGTTCTCATGTCTGCACTGGTGTATTTACCACCAAAAGTCATCCTTGCTATGGGATTAGTTATTTTATTTGGCCACAATCTGCTGGATAATATTCACGCTTCCGGTAACAGCATCCTGGATATTTTATGGGGACAGTTGCATGAGCGAAAAAGGTTTCTTATAGGCAATCGAATTATAGCTACTGGTTATCCTGTCATACCCTGGTTTGGTATAATGGCATTGGGTTATTGTTTCGGCAGTTTTTATAGAAAGGGAACAGATGCGACTTTGCGCAAAAAATACCTGTTGCAAATAGGCGTCGCCGCTATAGCACTCTTTGTTTTGCTAAGAGGCATCAATATGTATGGTGATATGAGCCCATGGATCTTGCAGCATACTACTATTCTCAGCATCTGCTCATTTTTAAATGTAACTAAATACCCGCCGTCATTACTGTATAGTCTTATGACACTTGGGCCTGCACTCATAGTGCTTGCGTTCATTGAAAAGCCATTAAACAGGATCGGTAAAATTATCATCGTCTTTGGACGGGTGCCATTGTTATTTTATATCCTTCATCTCTACCTGATACATGCACTAGCGACCCTCGCTGTTGTATTAAGCGGCAGGCCATGGACAGATATGGTCTCTATCACCAACTTTAATTCAAAAGATAGTCCATGGCTACAAGGCTATGGGTTCACATTGTGGCAAACATACCTGGTTTGGTTGCTTGTGGTGGCGCTGCTTTACCCGGTTTGTAAATGGTATGATCAATATAAAACCAATCATAAAGAGAAATGGTGGCTGAGCTACTTGTAGTTCAAACCTTATCAACATTAAAAAATTACACTAATGAAAAATTTAGAAAATTTATTTACTCCCATAATGCAATCGGACAGTATTCAATCCCTGGACATCATGAGAGGGATTGTATTATTTGAATTTTTATTGATGAACATCAACGGCATCCCTACTCCTGGTTCAAAATATTTTTACACATCTAAAAAAATAAAAAATGGCTGTATCTAAAAATGCAACATTACACCACACAGGTATTTTGGTGAATGACTTAGAAAAATCTGCTGAGAAATTAGCAAGAACACTTTCAGTAAGTTGGAATCTCTGGACAATTACGCCAGACCATTGTTTTGTAAATGGAGAACCTTCACCTTTTTCTTTCAAAATTGGCTTTGCACAAGTAGGTGGAGCAAACTTCGAATTAATATCCCCTCATTCGGGTAATAGTGTATATGAGGAGTATTTAAAGTTAAAAGGTGAAGGCTATCATCACTCTTGTTTTGCTTATTCAGATTTAGAGAGCATGCAGTCTGCTAAAGAAGAATTAAACAGCCAGGGACATAAAATGGTACAACACGGTTACACAGAAGGTATTTTCGAATTCTGTGTCTTTGAACTAACCGAACCTAATATGCTTCTTGAATTACTTTATTTGAAGGAATTACCACCACCCGAAAAAACAATAGGGTAAGAGGTGTTTTTTTTATGTTGCGGGTATTTACACTTAGTATTCAATCTTCCATAACAGTTGAGATTAACCCGTATATTTTTGTTATCTTTCAGTTGCTTACTTTCTTATTATTTACTTACTCTCTGATTACTTTACTTTCCCCTGTTAACCAGGTTTGTTACTATGAAAAATGCTGTTTGAAAACAGAGCAACTTAGTGAAACTATTGCAGTCATAAGAGTACCTGTATCAGCAAGTATTTATCGTTTAGTGTAATGACAAGCGAAGAAATTTTAAATAATGAGAAATTGGAATGCACCAATGACCGGGATTTTAACCTATGGCGAATATGGCAGGACATGACCACTGAAAATGTATATGATTTCACCACCTGTAGTTGGGTGGCTTTAAAAGAAGAATAATACGGCACAACCTAATTTTATTATAACCAAAACCAAACTATATGCTTAAAGCAACAGTCCTGTATGGACACCCGGCAAGTCCTGAATCATTCGAAAAATATTATTCTGAAACACATCTTCCGCTTGCAGCCAAAACTCAGGGTTTAGTAAAGTTAGAATTGACAAAGTTCTTAGCGAATCCTGATACATCTGCTCCTGCTTACTACCGGATGGCTGAACTGTATTTTGAAGGCTCTGTTGAAATGCAGCAGGTGTTAATTTCACCTGAAGGAATAGCGATGGCTACCAACCTAACCAATTTTGCAACCGGTGGCGTAACAAAAGTTTTTGGAACAACTGATTAATGAAAAAAATGCAAGCAAAAACCATTAAAGGAAATTCGACAGAAGAAATCAGAAAAGCGCTTGAAGAATCAATGCTCGATGGTTTTACTCCAACCATTGCAATCATATTCATTTCTATCAAACAGGATAGAAAAGCCATTGCTGATTTATTTCATCAAAATGGAATTGACATTTTAGGCGCCACTTCATCCGGTGAGTTTATTAATGGTCATCAAAGTGAAGGTGAAACAGCCATTATGTTATTGGCGTTACCAAAAGAAGATTATTGTATTTTATTTGAAGACCTTAATGAAAGAAATTTAGTTGATGCCGCCACAAAAATGGCAAAGGCTGCTTTACAAAAATTTGAAAAACCGTCTTTTATTCTCTGCAGTACATCATTAACGGAAGATGGAAATATACTTGAAGGTGAAACCCTGATAAGATCAATAGAAAAAGTAGTTGGTCCGCAGTCAAGCATTTTTGGTGGTATGGCTGGCGATGACATTTCTTTTACGGGCACTTATGTTTTCACATCTCATCAATCTACTAAACAAGGTATGGCAGCTTTGATTTTGAATGAAGATAAAATCAGTTTGCATGGCATGGCTATCTCAGGCTGGAAACCAATTGGTGTGTTCAGAACAATAACAAAAAGTGAGGATAACCTGATTTACACCATTGATGATAAGCCGGCATTGGAGATGTATCTGCGATTTTTAGGGAGCGATGTGTCACCGGGTGGTGATCAGATACAATTTTTTGAATCACTGGGTAATCACTACCCTTTTCAGATTGAAAGAGAGAACAGGGATCCGTTAATGTGTAATCCTATAGGTTATAATAAAGAAAAAGGAGCATTGATCTGTGAATCCAATGTACAACAAGGGTCGAGGTTTCGTTTTTCTACACCGCCAGATTTTAATATTAAAGAAACTGTAGTAGAAAAAGCTAAAGCATTAAAGGGGAATCAAGATGCAGATGCCCTGCTGATCTTTTCATGTGCCGGCAGGTTGGCTGCTTTGGGCCCCATGGCCCAACAGGAAAATGAAGAGCTGCAACAGGTTTGGAATGTACCCATGGCCGGCTTTTATACTTATGGCGAATTTGGACGTTGTGTAAATGGCAAACATGAATTTCATTCTACCACCAATAGCTGGGTGGCTTTGAAAGAAAAATAAAAACAGCAAAACGGAATTTTTTTTTAAACCCAAAAAAACTATATGCTTAAAACAACAGTCTTATTCGGACACCCTTCCAGCCCCGAATCATTTGAAACAAATTATTCTGAAACACATCTTCCGCTTGCAGCAAAAACACAGGGCGTATCAAAGTTAGAATTAACAAAGTTTGTTGCGAATCCTGATGAATCTTCCCCTGCTTATTACCGGATGGCAGAACT
>JACDAZ010000259.1 GCA_013695175.1 Flavisolibacter sp.
TTATACCTCTACTCATAACTATTTCAATAAAAATTCTGCTTTAACAGAAACATCAATTTGCTCTGAAATTTTATCTCTTACCACTGACGGAATTTTAATATTAAAGTCTTGTGGCTTTAATTTAAAATTTGAAACAGCAGTGAGTTTACCTGATCTAATTTCTACTGTAGCCGGAACAGTAATTGATTTTGTTACACCATGAAAGCTTAAATTTCCCTTTACCTCAATTGGATAGATTCCTTCCTGTAAATAATTTACATTTCCTGTAAATATTCCGCTAAAATCAGCTTTAGGATATTTGTCGCTTTCAGCATAATTTTCATTAAAATGCTGCTGCATTAATTGCTTTTTAAATAAAAAACTTTTCACCAAAAGTGTAAATGCAAGTTGTTGCTTATCTAAATCAATTACTGTTCTTACCTGCCTGTTTTCAGCCCTGATATCTTCCAAAGGAGTTTTAGAAAAAAATCCTATATAGGCATTACCTGTACTATACTTCTGAGCATGCACAAAATTTGAAGTAAAAAATAATGCAAGAAATAATAGAAATATTTTCATAGCATCAATTATTAGGTGCACCCCTGTTAATCCAACCTCTTATTCTGTTAATGTTACAATCAGAAAGTTTAGGTAAACCCTTTGGCATCGGTGAAAATCCTGCAGCATGGGTTATAGTACCTAATAATTTTCCATCATCTACTCTGGCTTTTAAATTAGCATATCCCTCAAGGCTGATTCCTGATATTGCCATATTTGCAGTGCTATGGCAACTAAAGCAATTAGTTTGAATAAGTGGCGCTATATGTGCTGCATATTGCATATTTACTGTATCGCATGCTCCCGGTGGAGGATTATTGCCCGGTGGAGGATTCTGCTGTGTTGTTTCATTACTTTTTGAACAGGAGTAATAAAACATCAGTAAGAGGCAAAAACATAAGATGCTTATTATCTTTTTCATTTTATAAAATTTTAATTTTCTATTATACAATCCACCAGGTATACGTCACTTAGAAAGCCCGTACAACGTCCTTTAATCTTTATAATATTTCCGGAAAACATTTTTTCATTTTTATTCTCTTTATCTAATTCAGCATTTATGCCTCCGTTATCATTACCAGCTATCAGCTTAATTATTAAATGCTCAGCTGTCTCTGAAATCTCTTTTATAGTACCGGTTACAACAAGTATCTTATCAACATATTTTGCAGTTGCCCCAGCTTCATTTTTTTCAAATGCATTATATAATTCAACAGCAGTTAATTCATATTCAGCATCTTGTCCAACTACATTTTTTCTTGGTTGCTGGTATAGGTAATACAACCATCCGGCGGTCATAACAAGCAATAAGGTGCCAGCCAAATAAATCCACTTTTTTTGCATTGATTATTGATCCATTTTTTTACTAAACGGGTACCGTACTCCCACCAAAATACCGGCACTTGATAATCGCATATCACCTACTCCCATACCCTTTACCGGTAGTTTTACATAAGGCTCTATCCTTAACGCAGTTAGTTTTCCTACTCTTTTTTCAAAACCTGCTCCCAGGTTTATTACGTTGAACAATTCATTTGAAGATTTGCTATATGATTTATTACTGCTGTATATATTGTTATACCTGCTATATTGATAATCGTACTCTTCCCTCTGAACGAGGTATGATGATAAACCTGCCAAAGCAAATAAATTATAGTTATTGTTTGTTGCGATATTATACCTGATGTTGAGTGGTATTTCAATCATGTTGCAATACCCTGAGACATTGAGCAGTTTACTGTGATCAGGTAAATACAATTTTTCAGCTTTAAAATATTCTCCTTCTGCAACATATTTTTTCTGATCTAAAAATGCGCCGGTTTCAACTGAAATTCTCTTTGTTAACTTAAATCCTACGGTAATTCCAATACTGTGACCGGCTGCTTTAATTTCACTGAATTTTACCGTACTGATGTCTGGTCCCAATAAAAAAGCTGCATAAAATCTTTTTTCCTTTGCAGACTTTGTTTTCACAGGAATTATTTGATCTTCCGTCTTTTTATTTTCTGTAGAATTTTCATCTGTGATCTTGATTACAGAATCTTCATGTAAAGTCGAAGTAATATTTTCATTACCATTCGAGCCAGAAACGTCTGAAACACTCAGGTTCTCTATTTTTTCATGTGTTGCATCAGCATCAATATTTTTTTCAACTAACTCTAATAAAGTAGTAGTTGCATCTTGTGCGTATACAGGTGTAGTATAATAATGCTTTAATGTTCCAAATTTTTTAACTAATGGGTTTTTATTGTTGTTATTGCTTAATGCGATAAACCCGATATTATTTTTTTCTTTTAAAGGCGGATTTATATTAATATTTTTCAGATTAGCTTTTGATTGGTTATTGTATAAAATGTAATAAAATTCATTGCACAATAAACTGCTTAGCAAAAACAGCAGAAGAAATAAATATTTTTTACTTTTTTCTTCAGCTTTTACAGATGCTTCTTCTTTATTAACAAGCTTGTTGAACACACTATCCCAATCAGCTCCTTTTGCCTTTATGGGATTCAATTCGGCTGCCTGCCTTACCAGATCTTCTATATGGTCATTCCGAAATTGCATATTTCATTTTATCACTATCTTTTTTAAATATTTTTTGTAAATGAGCTTTCGCTTTAAACAAATTTGATTTAGATGTACCAACTGATATATTCATCAAAGCAGCGATCTCTTTATGAGAATATCCATCTACCACATATAAGTTAAATACTGCACGGTAAGCAGGCGGTAAACTTTTAACCTGTTTTAATATCTCTTTATATAATAATCCCTGGTCTGCCTGTCCATGCTGATCACTCAGTTCCCATGCCTCATCAGGCATAGCTCCAATTTCAGGCATCAGGTTGTTTTTCCTTAATTCATCAATTGCAGTATGAATGATGATCTTTTTGATCCATGCCAGCAGGTTGTATTCATTTATAGGTTCCTCTTTAATAATATAACCGTAAAAATTTCTGAAGATTTTTACAAAACCGTCATTCACCACTTCCGGAATATTATCGTAATGGTATATATACCTGAAAGCTATTTTAAAGGCATAGTTATAATACTGCTCATAAAGTATTTTCTGATACTTATGATCATTAACTATACATCCTTTTAATATAGAATTCAGATCTTCCAAAACCTTATAGCTAAATGAGTTCTTTAATGGAAGAATACGGAGCTTTTAATACACAGGTTGCCTGCCAGTATATTTTATTTTAAGCTACAAAATAAAATTGATGTAAAATATATTGTTAGAATAAAAATGGGGTAAGCGTAAATAAGCTAAATAGCAAAATTGATGATCATTTTACTGCCATATTTACCCCATTGACGCATTATTTTATCAAGAGATTGCAACATATCACTTCTTGATACTTTTTTACCTTTGGTAGCTGGTACTACGGCCTTCATATTAACATCAAAAACTTCCACTTTAGTAGCAAACCATGTTGCATGTAATCGTGGTATGCCCATTCCAAGGATCATTCCCGGTAATCCATGAATACCTTCAGGTCCACCGTTGATGATGAATTCATCTGAATAAAATGCAAATATGGCAATGGAATCATCTAATATGCCTACAGCTTTCCTGCATTCATACCCGGCAATGATTCTGGTATCAGGAGTAATTTTCCATTTAATTTTTAAAAGGCTGTCTTCTATTAAAAATGTTTCTTCATAAACAGGTTTTTGAGATATGGATTTCCCTGATTTGAAATCTGTAAAAATTACATTTTTATCAGCAACAGGCCTGTACCAGCTGCGTGGATCAATAGCTGCATCTTTACCCGGTTTAAAAACAGATCTTGTACTGTCGCCAATAAATTCATGATATGTTATTGCTGTTTGGGGTAAACGTTCTTTGATCTGGTCATACCACTGCGGATCCAACTCCTTATAAATAGCATGAACATTAAGTGTTTTTTCAAACTCAATTTTCACCTTACCAAAAAACTGCGTTTGTGCATGTATGTTGCCTGCAATAAACAAAGTGAAAACTATGATTAATAACTTTTTCATAATTAATTATTTTCCGGGCACTTTATTAAACGACCATTCAAACCGCAACAGGAAGTATTGACCTACTCTTAAAAAGCGTTCTTCTGTCACAAATGTGCTGGAGATGTTCCTGTTAAAGCCCCTGTTTTGATCTAATATATCATTGCTGACAAGCAAGATCTTACCACTTTTATCTTTGAAAACAGTTCTTCCAATACTTGAATTCAATTGAATGATGTTTAGGTTATCAGCAAAAGCATCTATCTGTTGTCTCATATCAAACCTTACATCGCTTCGTAGTTCAATTTTGCCCGGCAACATAATGAATCCATTTATATTACCACCATAAGTAAAAAAGTTGTTGCTTAAGTTTGGCTGAATAGAAGACCTTGAATAGTTATGTCCTACTTCCGGGCGAATTTCAAAACTGAATTTTTCTTCTTTTGATGCCATCACACTAAAACTGAACCTGATGTTTCTAAAGTCTACAACATTTTTTCTGCCGTTTACAAACATGTTATTCCGGCCACCATTGCCGCTCAATTGTAAACCATAACCAAGTTTACCGGGTTCAGCACCTTTATGCCAGTTACTCCAAACATTCCAGGTATGGTTACCGTCAACATTTATTGGAGTATAAAATTGTTTACCTGTAAGTGTATCCAATATATTGTAATTGGTTATTGCATTATCCATAAAATTAAGGCTGGCACTCACCCATACACCCCTGCGTTTTAAAACTTTGTACTCATTAAAAAAGGCATTAATGTTATGATTGAAGCCCACTTTTAGATCAGGATTACCTGTAAACTCATAGAGTGGATCATTATTATCTCGGATGGGTTGTAATTGATTTATGGTAGGCTGCCTGGTAGTACCTCTATAGTTTATTGATACTGATGTTTGAGGCTTGAACTGGTAATTTAACTGCGACTGCGGTGTGAAGTTCAAAAATCGGTAACGTGATTTTTGTGCGTCATCTATATTTAATAAATTAAGTGTAACAGCAGAAAAACCGGAACCCAAAGCAAAACGTAATTTTTTATCTACAAATCTTAAAATAGCCATACTGCTATGCGAATAAGCATTCATATCAAAATTGTTGCTGAATGCAGTATCAAGCATTTCATACTTTCCGCTGGAACTTTTATTAAATGTATTTCTGAAAGATGAAGAATTATTTCGGTTATGACTATAATCTAATACCAGGTTGAATTTGGCTGACAAAGGCTCACTAAAGGTTATTTTTCCACCGACTGTTTGTGAATTACCATCAAATTTTTTGTATTGGTCTATTAAAGCTGCAGAATCAAAAACTCCATTTTTAAAATACTCTATTTGAGTAATGATGGTATTTTCCTGGTCATCATCTGTAACACCAAAATGTAAAGCAGTAATTAGTTGCCTGTTTTTCTTTTTAAACAGCTGCTTATATGTTAAGCGGTTATCGGTCTGCATCCGGATTGTATTCCCATCCCTGCCCTGGTTGCTTTTATTTACAAACTCCTGGGCCATGTTTAAAAATTCACTTGTGGTGTTGGTGAATTGATCAGTAATTTTTCTTAAACCTGCAGTTGTGAATTTGAAAGAAGCAAATGAATCCACCTTCCACTCATACTTGGCATTAATTGCATGTTGTTCATTCAACCCCGTACTGTTTGTAAACCTGTTACGATAGTTAACAGTGTTGGGTAAAATATTTTGAGTTAATACTGATCCTACATTTGTTGATGAAAGCTTATTGTACCTGTATGATCCATTAATATTGTGTTTGTCCTCATCCCATTTATTACTGTATAAAGCACCTGCAGTACTGGAGTTTGGCAAACCTCTTAAGCTCCAGTCATTAAAACCATCATCCGAGCCAAAGCTGTAATAAAAACCACTTATATCATCAAACTCCATATCTTCTTCCATACCCAATTTTCTTCTATCTTCCCAGTTTAAACTGCCTGTACTAATATCACTTTTTGTGGCATAAAGAGATAGTTTTTTCTTACCTACAAAGCGGTTGTATAATGCTTTTGCATCTACATAATCTTTAAAGTCGGAAGCTGCATGAAATTTACCAAAGCCTCCTTTTTTCTGGTCTTCTTTTAGCTTGATATTTATAGTTTTGCCATCGCTACCGGTTGAAATGCCTGTCAGTTGCTGCTGTTCAGATTTAGTATCAAATACCTGCACTTTATCTACAGCTTTAGCAGAAATGTTTTGTGTTGCCATAGTGGGATCGTCACCAAAAAATTCTTCGCCATCTACAAGTACTTTGTCAACTCTTCTTCCCTGTGCAGTTATTTCACCTTTTGTATTTACCTGTAAACCCGGCAATTTCTTCAGCAGGTCTTCTACTGTTGCACCTTCTCTTACAATAAAACTGTCTGCTGTAAATTCTGTTGTATCGCCCCTGATTTTTATTGCCTGTCCGCTTCGTATTACAACTTCCTGCAACAGAATACTCCGTGGTGTTAATGTAATACTGCCTAAGTCCAGGTCGCCCTCAAGTTTATATTCGTCAGCAAAATCTGCATATTTTGGATATGAAATAAGTAAGATGTAATTCCCCTGCTCAATTTCCGGTAATATAAATTCACCCTCCTTATTGGAACGGGTATAAGTTATAAGCGTACTGTCTTTTTTAGACATTAATGTTACAACTGCATGTTGTAAATTTTTATTTTCAGATGTATCTCTTATTGCCCCTTTAAGAGTGAACTGTGCCTGTGAAGACAGGGAAAAGAAGAAGGTTATAAGCAGAAAGAAGAAGCAATTTTTCATCCAGGTGTTTATTAAATATTATTCGACTAAATACTACGAATAATTTCGCACAAGTTAGAGTTAATGAATTCACCTGCAAAACCGTTCATCAAAAACTTATATGTGATATTGTATCATAAATGTCCTCTCTTCATTTAATAAAAGATCATGATGTTCAAAACTTCATGTGCTGTAATACCTTTAATTACTATAATTTGAAGAAAGCAGTACTGTTAATTTGTAAATCAAAAAAAATGAATTCAGAACCAATTGTTGTAAAGGAAAAACTTGATGCCCCAGTTACTAAAGTCTGGAACGCCATTACAGATAAAAAAATAATGAAGCATTGGTATTTTGATATTGCAGATTTTAAACCTGAACCTGGTTTTGAATTTCAATTTACAGGAGGTGAAGAAGTTAAGTACCTGCACCTTTGTAAAATAAGAGAAGTAATACTACTGAAAAAATTGTCCTATACTTGGGTATATGAAGGTCAGGATGCAGAAACACTTGTAACCTTTAACTTAGAAGAAGATGGTAACAAAACCTGGGTAGAACTGGTACATGAAGGTGTTGAAAAGTTAGCACCTTATGGTGCTGACTTTGCTAAAGAAAATTTTATAAAAGGCTGGAGCCATATCATTGGAACTTCTCTTAAAGAAGCTGTTGAAACAATGAAGATCACTTCTTCAATAGAAATAAATTCCCAACCTGAAACTGTTTGGAATCTATTGGTAGATCATGAAAAAATAAAACAATGGGCAGCTGCTTTTTCGGAAGGAACAACGATAGAAACAAACTGGAGTATAGGATCTGAAGTGATTTGGAAAGATGGTGAAGGAAATATAGGAGCTAAGGGAATTGTAAAGATATTTCAACCTCACAAAAAATTACATGTGCGTTATTACGACGATGCCAACGCTGAACCGGGTTCGCCTTTAGGTGATTACTCTGAGATTTTTAACATAGATGGCAGCACTTTACTAAAGATTGAATCAGGACCTGTTATGAAAAAGCATGGTCTTATGCAACAACCTATGTGGGAAGATGCATTAATAAGAATAAAAACTATGGCAGAGAAATAATTATTTTTCTAAACCTAAACATCTTCTCTAAATGAAAGCACACCTTCCTGGTCAACCCATGCTGTAAAATAACTGATAGATACAGGCACAGGTTGTGGTAGAGATTTCTACTTAATCCTCATCTTTTTGTAGTTTACACCAAATCAATTGAATGTTTGCAAAAGCATACAGCATTGCTGCTGATTATACATTTCCTGTTTTAGGTTCATTCCGTTATTTTGATGGAACAATAGAAAGTGGTTTAGGTTCTTTTGTAATTATTAATAATGAAGGCTGGATCATAACTGCAGCACATATTCTTGATCCAACACTTTTACACCAGAAGCAATCGGTTGAAATTCAAAAATACAACCAGGAGAAAGCGCTTATTGAAAATAATCAAGCACTGGCAGAAAAAGAAAAACAAAGAAGGTTTAAAAAAATGCACCCTAATCAAAAATGGATAAGTAATTATTCAATGTGGTGGGGAGCTGATCATCATTTTGTTAAATCATTTTTTATTTTAAAAGAAAACGATTTTGCAATTGGGAAAATAGAAAATTATAATCCTGCTTTTGCAAAACAATATCCTGTATTCAAAGATCCCGCAACGCTTCTTCATGGTACCAGTTTATGTAAATTAGGTTTTCCTTTTTATGATGTGAAACCAACATTTGATGAAAAGCTGAACCGCTTCGCATTTGATCCCTCTATTTTTCCTATACCACGTTTTCCTATAGAAGGAATTTTTACACGAAATATTGCAATGGGAAAATCTGCAGATGGCAAATACGATATTCGATTTATTGAAACATCAAGCCCGGGATTGAGAGGGCATAGCGGCGGTCCAACATTTGACAGGGATGGAAAAATTTGGGCTATTCAAAGTCAGACACGCCATTTCCCATTAGGCTTCTCACCCAAAATAAAAATTCAAAATAAAGAAGTACAGGAAAATCAATTCCTGAATGTGGGTTGGGGTGCTCACGTTGGAACTATTTTAAAATTTTTGGATGCTCATGAAATTAAATATCAAACCGGTTAATAATTAAAAATTACCACTATCAAGACTACTTTTTGTATTTGATTAAACTACCAGAATTTTTATTTAAATACTTTGCATAATCAGCGCAATTGATTTTTCTAACAAAAAGTTCATACTGTTATTTAATAACAACCTATTCGGGTAATTTTTTGTCATAAGTCAACAATAAATTTTTTAATTAAATAAGCTAATTGCGAAGGGTGTAAGAAATGAAAAGATGGAATTTGCGATTTAAATGACTACCTTTATAACCATATGATATTCAATAAATTATTATTACTGTTGTGCCAGTTTTGATAATATTAACATCTATCATAAAATTATCTAATTAATGTTGCAATTATTTGCCTGATTGGGTAATAAATGGGAAATTTGTGGTCCATTCTTTCAAAAAAATCTCGAAAATTTATGCAGCAAATGAATTTCTTCACCGTCCTTTTCATCACCTTTTCAGCAGCTTTAACATCATTTAATAATTATCCGGAACAAAATAACTCCGTTGTTTTAAATACAGCTGTTGCTTCTGTTGAAGAAAATGATGCTCCTGCAGTTTCAAAATACGCTACTTTATATGATGGCTTAGATCTGGATAAAGCAGGATTGGGAAAAGAAGCATTTGATCAAGCAATAAATGGATATGAAAAACTGATTGAAGACGGTACTGTTAAAAACCATCGTTATTTAACCATCATAGACTTTAGCCAGTCATCACGCAAAAAAAGATTTTATCTTCTTGATCTAGAGAACGGTAAAATTGTAAAAAACACTCTTGTTTCTCACGGTAAAAATACAGGTGTTGATATGGCAGAAAGATTTTCAAACAAAATAAATTCTGAGCAAAGTTCTTTGGGTTTTTATGTAACTACTGTTACGTATTCAGGCAAGCATGGTTTATCATTAAGATTATCCGGGCAGGAAAAAGGATTTAATGACAATGCTGAAGCAAGAGGTATTGTTATGCATGGCGCTGCTTATGTTAATGCAAGCAGAATAAATAGTGCTTATATGGGAAGAAGCCAGGGTTGTCCTGCACTTGCCGAAAATGAATATGCAGAAGTGATCAAATTAATAAAAGATGGTTCTGTTATGTTTATATATCATCCTTCCCAAAATTACCTGAATAATTCGCCACTGTTAAACAGCTGAGATCAGTTCTCATACTTACGTAGTTTATTTTTCAACATTACTAGTTCATCCTGTGTCTCTTCCAGTTTTTGAAGGAGTTGGTTTATAACATCAATCCCTTCCAGGTTTATATTTAAATCATAATGGAGACGTATTATTTTTTCTACTTCCTGTAATTCTGTTACATCAAGGTAATTTCTTTCTTCAACTGTAACCACTTCTACCAAACCGTAATCCTTCAATAGGTCAAGAAAAGTAATTTCAATATTATAATAGCGACAAAATTCTGAAGCGGGGAATAAGTTTTCTGTTTGCATCATGATCTCAGTTTTGATAATTCATGAAATAATTCTTTTTCTTTAGTGGTAAGGTTTTTAGGAACTAATATAGTATAGCTAACAAATAAGTCGCCATATTCATTCTCCTTCTTATAAACTGGAAAACCTTTACCTTTTAAACGAACTGTGGTTCCGTTTTGTGTTTCAGGCGGAACTTTTAATTTAAGCTTTCCATGAAGCGTATCTATTGTAACATCACCTCCTAAAACAGCTATATACAAATCAATTTTTACATCAGATAAAAGATTTTTTCCATCCCGCTTAAATACAGGATCATCAGCAATAATAAAGGTGATAAATAAGTCTCCGGCTGGTCCACCATTTACTCCGGGTCCTCCATGGCCTTTTAATTTTATCTTCTGACCATTCTCAACCCCGGCAGGAATAGTAATTCGAATATTTTTATTATTTACTGTAAGTGTTTGCTGGTGTGTTGTAAATGCATCTTTTAGATTCAAGTGTAATTCTGCCTGGTAGTCGTTACCCCTGAATTTTGTTTGCCTTCTACCACCCTCCCCAAACATGGAAGCAAAAAAATCAGAAAAACCTTCCTCATCAAATCCCCCTGAGTAAGAAGCTCCTCCGGCACGTGCTCCTCTTTGTGATTGCTGATTTCTTGCCTGTTCAAATTGGTCTGCATGTTGCCAGTCTTTGCCATACTGGTCATATTTTTTTCTTTTTGCAGGATCACTTAATACTTCATTTGCTTCATTGATCTGTTGAAATTTCTTGTGAGCCTCTTTATCATTTGGATTCAGATCGGGATGATACTTTCTTGCTAACTTTCTATAGGTCTTCCTGACATCTTCTGTTGTTGCACTTTTATCTATGCCTAATATTTTATAATAATCAACAAACTCCATACATCTGGTTAATCGTTTGTAAATTTAATTGAATCCCTTAACAGCCGGTATGACTAAATTTAGTTGACAAATACATTCTAATTAAATAAACCATCATGAGAAGAACTATTGTATTATTTATTACCGTTGCAAGTATTATCAGTTGTACGACCTTAAAGGTGAATACACAACCCTCTCTTACTGGCTCATGGCATAACCAGTCAGGAAACATTAAAGAAGTAATGGTTTTTCAGGATGCTTATTTTTCTTATACAAAATATGACCAGGCAAATAAATTGTTTATAGAAACCAAAGGTGGATCATACCATCATGATAACAATAGCAATACCTTACACCTGACCGTTGAATTCAATACTACAGATAAAGAAAATGTTGGAAAAATGGAAACTTATGAGGCAAGGGTAAGCAACAATCAGCTAACAACAAATATTGCAGGCAACTCCGAGTTTTACAACCGGTTGGATGATGGATCAGGAGCTTTAGCGGGCACCTGGCATTTTACAGGCAGAATGAATAATGGAAATATTCAAATAACCATTCCCGGAGCAAGGAAGACAGTAAAAATTCTTTCAGGCACTCGTTTTCAATGGATGGCCATTAATACCGAAACCAAAGAATTTTTTGGTACAGGTGGTGGCACTTACACCTTTAATAATGGCGTATACACAGAGAATATTGAATTCTTTTCAAGAGACAGCAGCCGGGTTGGTGCTTCGCTTCAATTTGAAGGAAGTGTTGCAAACCATGTATGGACGCATAAAGGAAACAACTCACGTGGCGAACCTTTACATGAGGAATGGACAAGAGTTGGTAAGTATTAACTAATTCAGGATTTAGTTTTAGAAATCTGCATTGGTTGTTTTTTCCAGTAAGTAACAGAACGCCACAACCATTCAAAAGGACCAAACCTGAAATACCTTAACCATATTGCTGAAAATATGATCTGGAAGGCCCATATACCTGCCACCACATAATACAACTGGTGAAATTGTAACTTATTGTAATTGCCTAATCCATATCCATAAAATATAAGTGTGCAAAAAATACTTTGCATCAGGTAATTAGTAAATGCCATTTGACCCACATTTGCTAAACCTTTTTTAAACCAGGGAATGAAACTACTCCTGAAGATCAGCATTAGTACACTGGCATGACCTATGGTAAGCAATACTCTTCTCAAATCGTAAAGTGCCCAATGTGGAACACGGTAAGTATCCAGGTAAGTACCAATATTTTGCGAACCAACCCAACCTTCTTTAAAAACAAGCCAGCCTAAAGGAATTCCAATTCCATAGCCCAACATTACACCCATTGCATAATTTGAACTTTTGAATGTATTAGAAAAGAAGCCACCAAGAAATAATCCCATTCCTATTAACATCATACTTAGCATATCCCACAAACCATGATACATACCCCATGTTTCTGATCCTGAATTACGTGGCATCAACCAGGTAAAGACAGTACCGTAACCGGAACGCATGTTGGTTACATTTTCAGTTGTTCTCTCCGGATCGGGATTTTGATTATTTTCTATACCTAACCATTCTGCTTTTGCTGCTTCCTGTTTTTCAGTAAGCTTTTGATTTGCTTTTTCAGCAGCGATCGCTTCTATATAAGCAATTCTTTTTGCTCTAAATTCTGTATAACCCCACATGTTTTTGAATAAACCGATACCCATACATACAATACCTAGCATGATCAACCATTTTGGCGACATCTTTCTAAAAGGAAATAAAACCATTCCGCATAGACCATAGAAATATAAAATATCACCAGGCCATAAAAAAACATAAGCATTGATAACTCCAAACAAAACCAGCCATAATAAACGCCTGTAATAAAATTCTGCTACTGTAACACCACCGGGAACATCTTTTTTATTTAACGTGAACAGCACCATGCCTGCACCAAAGAGCATTGAAAATAAACCACGCATTGTACCGGAAAAGAAAGTTTCAATGACAGCCAATGTTCTAAAGTCAGCAGTATTCTGAGGTCCTCTTATAGCTTCACTCACCTGGCCCCAGTCAATGCCAAATCCAGGAATGTTCATTAATAATATTCCAAGAAGGGCTACACCTCTTATCATATCAATGCTTTGCAGACGATCTGCTTTTGATACAGGGGCAGGAGATGATTTAGTGATTTCTTTTGTTTCAACAATAGTTGGATCAGCAGGTAGTGTAACAGCTGAAGTATCTAAAGGAGTATTAGGTTCCATTTAGTAAAAATTAATTATTGATAAAGTGCAGGAATAGTTGATTCAGGAATTTCCGGTTTTGATTTTCTGTTTGTTGGCCATTTCCCATATACAAGTCGCCGCCACAATAATTCTGCAGGTCCGTAACGATACTTTCTCAACCACAAAACACTGAATATTACCTGCAC